>DAHVAI010000201.1 GCA_027314685.1 Nitrososphaerota archaeon
CATATTGGATAATCACTTTATCTCAAAGTCTGGGGAACGTGGATTGCGCGTAAGAAAGGCAAAGCGCATCGACATTGAATGGATATGCAGGGCTTACCTCTATGGCTCCGCATGGCGCGCCTATTCTAAGGGGATCAAAGAAGTTTCAGGGGTCAAGCTCCCGAGCGGTTTGCAGCTCGCGGAGGAGCTTCCTGAGATAATCCTTACTCCCACTACAAAAGCTGACGAGGGACATGACATGGAACTCACAAAGACAGAGGCGGTGAACAAGAAGCTAGTGAGCGTAGATGATTGGAAAGAGTTAGAGGAAGCGACATTCAAGCTGTTTGAGTACTACAAGAAAGAAGCTGGGTTGAAGGGAATAATAATTCCTGACTTTAAACTTGAATTTGGGAGGGTCGGAGACTCTCTGATTCAAATCGACGAGCCACCGACTCACGACTCTGCACGTTTCTGGGCAAAAGACAAGTACAGGATCGGGGAAAAGCAGGAGAAGCACTGCCTCGATAAGGAATTCCTTAGAGACTTTCTTATGAGAAAGGGATTTTCAGGCGAAGGAGAAATTCCTGAGCTGCCTGATCTAGTGGTCGAACAGATTACCAAAAGGTGTATGGGAGCATACGAGGTTATTTCAGGCAAATCCGCCATAGAATCTTTGGGACTCTTGAGCGTCGACGAAGTAATTGCAAAACTGGGCTGATCAGCTTGGTGCGTCGACAATATTGAACAAGAAGGAAAGCAATCCTGCGTATTCTGAGCTATTTTCTCCAACGGATTTTCGATACAGTGTTGCTGAGCTAGCGCCCATTCTTTCCGAAGAGGCATACGTGAAATACAAAGCGAAAGTTGAAGCCGCTCTCGCGTATCATCTTTCAAAAACAGGATTATGTTCAATTCAGATTGCAAAGGAAATCGAGGTGGCATGCGACAAAGTCACCTCTGAAGAAGTGTATGCTGAAGAGGCTAGGATAAAGCACGACATACGAGCTCTTGCAAACGTGATCAGGAACAAAGTCTCTGACCGGGCGAAGCCATTTGTTCATCTGACGGCGACTTCTTATGACATTGTAGACACCGCCAACGCGATCAGACTGAAGGATGCAATCAAGCATGTGATTCTTCCAGACCTGATCAAACTAGAGAAGGCTTTGATTGAAATTAGTCTGAAATACGCGTCAACGGTTCAAATCGGCAGGACACACGGACAGCACGCCGAACCCATAACTTTCGGCTTCTTTGTTTCATACTATGTTTCTAGACTTGGGCAACGTATCCTGAAGCTAAACGAGACCTCAGATCAACTTTGTGGCAAGTTCGCTGGCGCCGTGGGAGTCTACGGCCCACTTTCACTCGTTGTGCCAGATCCAGAGAAGTTTGAAGATGAACTACTGCTCTCGCTAGGACTCATTCCCTCTGAGGTTTCCACACAAATCGTCCAGCCTGAACCAGTGTCTGATTTGATGCACGCGGTAGTTTCAACATTCGGTGTACTGGCAAACTTGTCAAGAGATCTTAGGCACCTGCAAAGGACAGAAATTTCTGAAATTGCTGAAGAATTCTCTGGTTCACAAGTCGGTTCCTCAACCATGCCGCAAAAGAGAAACCCGATCAACTTTGAAAATGTCGAAAGCGCATGGAAGAAATTCATGCCACAAATGGTGACGGTCTACATGGACCAGATATCAGAGCACCAGCGAGACCTGACAAATTCGCTTTCACAACGCTACCTTCCTGAACTGCTGGTAGCATTCGATTCTTCTGTAAGGCGGCTTACAAGAACTCTGTGGGACGAGAAGATGGGCAAACCGAGAATGACTGTGGATTCCGTCGCGATGAAGAAGAACTTCGAAATGAGCTCGGACAAGGTTGCTGCCGAACCACTATACATTCTTCTTGCAAGCGCTGGGCATCCAGACGCCCATGAAGTCGTCAGAAAACAAGTCCAGAAATCAATTGATACAAAGAGGAGCTTCGTACAACTACTAGCTTCAGACAGAGATTTATCGAAATATCTGGAGAAGATACCGAAAAACAAGCTAAACATTCTGGATTCTCCG
>DAHVAI010000205.1 GCA_027314685.1 Nitrososphaerota archaeon
AATATTGCAATCTTTCGACAGATGAACTGCAATTTTTCATTGAAAACGTGGGGAGAGATACTAAAAGATGTTATTCGAACAAGATACGGGTCCAGAAAATATCTCGCTGGACGCAAGGCTTGGGCCTAAGCTTCAACCGGTATGACTTTCAACTTGTGTTCTCTTTCACCGCGGAGTACCTTGAGCTCAATCTCCTTTCCTATTACACCACTCGTCAAGATTTTCTGAAGATCCTTATAGCTTTCTACAGATTTGGAATTCAAGGCCATAACAATGTCTCCGACAGCGACAGCTCCTTTCTTAGCTGGAGAACCTGGCTCGACAGACAAGACGATAAGTCCTCCAGACTGGCCTACTTCTGTTGCAACATCCTCAGGTAGCATTATTGGGTTTGAGATTATTCCAAGGTAAGCTCTCTTGACTGTCCCGTTGCTAAGAAGCTCTGAGACTGTGGTCGCAAGCAAACTAACCGGAATCGCAATTCCTCTGTTCGAGAACACCGCAGTGTTCATTCCGATCATTCTGCCGGAGGCGTCGACGAGCGGACCACCGGAATATCCTCTATTTAGTCGGACATCAGTAATGATCAGATTTTCTGTCCAAGGTCCACCCATCTTTCCTTTGGGATTTGTGATTACCCCAGAGCAGGCGCTTGCCGTCTCACCGAATGGATTTGCAACAGCTACGACAAATTGCCCCGAGGAAAGATTTTCAGAGACTCCTCGTTCTATAGGTGTCAGCGAACCCCTAAAACCACTGATCGAGAGCAATGCAATATCAGAGAACCTGTCATATCCGACGACTCTGGCAGGGGCCGTTTCACCTGTCGGAAGGGTAACCTCAAGATTCGAACCTCTTCCGGCGACGTGAGAGTTAGTTGCAATGTTTCCGCTTTTGTTCCATATTACTCCCGTTCCAACCCCTCTTCCCGAGCTTACCTGGACAACAGATTGAGACGTTCTTCTTACCAAAGCTACTAATGCATCCGAAAACAATTGTAGTACTTGTGTTTCTGAGCTTTGATTACTCAAATTCGCAATTTCACTTGCTTCTTGTTAGCTTCAAGGCATACTTGATGACTAGCAGTCTAGCTAGCTGGTCACAACCGGAACACTCGTTTCAGAATACCGGAGGAGAAAGTTTAACAGCGAGCTTGTCTCGTTTTGATTACCAAACGGCGACGAATTTGGAAGTCAAGTGGCAATTTGCATTCAGGACCACTCTTAGCTTGTCCAAGGTTCATTTTCGGTGATCACTACAATGTCTGGCGAACCCAATGAAATCCAAAAGTGGAAATGCCCTTTCTGCGGTCTCAAGATAGAGGATAAAGATAGTCAGAGCTTCAGACAAAGGGTCATTTTTCACAGAAAAATGCACGACGAATCCTAGCAGCGTGGATACATTTAGATACTAATTAGTATCTATAATATCTAATAGGGCATGAGCGTTCATCAGACCCAGACAGTCGTGGAAAGCACAAATCTCGAAACTTGCATGGTATGTGGTCGAAAATTTACCCATACATCTTACTTAGATCACTTGTTCAAGAACAAGGAATGCATGAAAAGGTTCTGGAAGGAAGAAGAGAAGATGCGCGTGTTCCGTTTGAGACATCGCGCAATCAGGAACATCATAAAGTAATGTTGTTCTCGGATTTATCATAGCTGGCGCGCTACATCTGCTTTCGAAGAAACTCACGGCTGAGCTTTTGGGCGAGACAAAGTCAGCAATTATGGAATCGCTTCTGAATAGCGACAGCACTGTTCTAGAGCTTGCAAAACGTCTCAAATTGATTGAGCCGGGAGTAAGAAAACATCTAGATTATCTTGAATCTATCGGAGTTGTAGATTCAACCTTTCGGCAAGATGGTGTCGGACGACCTAAGAAGATTTATCGAGTAACACGTACAGGTAGGAGTCTCTTCCCTAAAATGTACGATACGATGCTCACAAACATTATTTCAGAATTGGCGAAGAGCGATCAGGAAAACACAAGCGGTGTACTATACAAAACATTGTCTTCCATCGCGTCATCGCTTGCAGCTTCTTTCAGGGAAAGAAACAGATTGTTTTCTAGGGAAGATAAAATCAAAGCTCTGGAACAATTCCTAAACGAGCTTGGCTTTTCCTCCAGTGTCACAATCGAGAAGAATGGCGAGGTGAGCATATTGCGAACTGACTGCGCGTTATACAATGTTGCTCTATCAAACTACAAACGCGTTTGCTTGGATTTCGACAGTCAGCTTGTTGAAAAATGCCTGGGGGAGAGGAGTATTGTGCGTTTAGAGACCTGTATGGCGCTCGGAAACGCGAAGTGTCAGCACTTTGTCAAGCTGTGACATCGGGCTCGAGTTT
>DAHVAI010000207.1 GCA_027314685.1 Nitrososphaerota archaeon
ATTCTCAAGACAATCGCAAGTGGAACTGAGAGACCAACGCACATTATGTACAAAGCAAATCTCTCATGGAAAGTGATGCAG
This sequence comes from Nitrososphaerota archaeon, assembly GCA_027314685.1. Next base: position 82 of record DAHVAI010000207.1, read on the forward strand.
CAATACATGAAGACCCTTGAATCCCAAGGTGTAATCGTTCCGACCGACGAACAAGGCAGACGCATTTACCGTCTCACTGAAAAGGGGTTCAAATTGCTGGAACAGTTCAACTCGGTTCGAGATGGTCTGCTGCTGCCGAGTCTCAGTTGATCACTTCTATACGCGATCTAGCAAGACAATCCTCTTGCCTTGGAGCAATCGTGGAGCTGGCGTTCTCGAGAATCTAGTCTTCTCCTAACCTCGGAATGCATTTTCCAAAGCTACGTATGCTCGATGCGTATTCGTAAGCAAGAAGATAGGCATATTACATTTATATTACGATTTACGTTTAATTATGTATGGAAAGACTTGCGTGCGTCTCTTCAAAGGGGCAGGTTGTCATTCCTGCCACAATAAGGAAGAAGCTCGGGAAGCCGAAAACTGTTCTCATTAGGGAAGAGAAGGGAAAGATCATCATAGAACCAGCGTTGTCATTTATGGAGGCGTTTGGGACCGGCGGCAAGGAAATGCGGCAGGTAGCCAAAGAGATTTATGAGGACAGAAGAAGAGAAGTTGAGTCTGAACGCAAAAAGCTATTTGTTTGATGCAGGTGTGCTCTCGCTCTTTTACGAGGGCGATCCATATGTAAAGCCCTACTTTGAGAAGGTGTCCTCGCCACGGGCAAACGGATACATCTCAGAAGTCAACCTCGCCGAATTCTATTACAAAGCTGCTTCCATCAAGGGAATGGTAACTGTTGACGCGTGGTATCGCCAGATACGGCAGTCACACTTGACAATCATTTCTCCTGACGAGAAGATTACTAGAAGAGCTGGGATCTGGAAGCTAAAGCGTAGTGATCTGTCGCTCGCCGATTGCTTCGCCCTAGCTACAACTCAGGAGGTTGCACAAGTACTTCTGACTACCGATTCTGCGCTAACGAAAATCAAGGATGTAAAAGCAGTCCTCTTTCGAATATAGGTGAAAGTAATCCAATTGAAAATATTTGCAAGAATGAAAAGACTACCAGCTCATAAGTAAAGGATTCAAATAGTTAGAACAATTTAACTCGGTTCGAGATGGGCTGATTCTTTAGAGTGCGATCTAGTACCCAGTCCGCTTGATTAGTAAACTAGTCAAGCAATAGTTCTTGACCCTCTGTGATACGTTCCGATATTCCGTAACAAAGCTGTATGGTTAGACCCTCTGTCCAAATTGTTCTCAGTGAGACGGAGAGGCAGTCTCTTATGAGAACGATACAGCCAACACTGCAACATCGCTACGTCCAAAGGGCGAAGGTGATCCTCATGGCTGCAGAGGGGAAGAGCAATGAAGAGCTTCGACCTGAAACCGCACCAGCGCAGGATGCGAATCTTCTCTTCCAAAGAAGATCCGGAATTTGAGAGGAAGGAGCTTGAGATGTGTGATCTGTACATCAACCCACCTCAAAACAGCGCAGTAATATGTGTCGATAAGAAGCCAGCAAACTAATCTCGTGAGAGGATACATGCCTCTGAGCGAAGTGTGAATGGGATCGAGAAAATAGACTTCAATTACGTGAGACATGGCGTACTGAATCTCTTTGCTGCGTTCAAGGTCGATAACGGAAGGTCTTCGGGAAGACATCTGAGAAGAGGAAAGCACCCGACCTCCTTGAGTTTCTCAAAGATGTGTATTCAAGGTGGAGCTTGCCTACGCGAGAACTGCACATCATTTTGGACAACTATGGAACTCACACGAGCTAACTCGTCGATGAGTGGCTCGAAGCCCATCCTGACTTCAAGCTTCACTTCACGCCAACTCATACTTCATGGCTGAACCAAGTAGAACTGTGGTTCAGCATCCTTTACAGGCAAGCTCTCCAGCGAGGAGATTTCAAATCGAGGGAGAATTTAGCTCACAAGCTGGTCGAATTCATCGAAATCTACAACTCGAAGGCAAAGCCATTCGCTTGGACATACAAAGACACACCTCTGAAGATTAGTTGATTAATCAAGCGGACTGTGTACTAGTTCTTAGGCAGCTTTGAGGGAATGTATTTTCCAAAGCTTCGCCTGTCAGATCATTCTCCTCTGATTTACTCATTTGCCTGTAGCTTTCAAGAAGGCTCGAAGTGGCTCCTAGAATGATGTCAGATACTCGGCTAGGCTTCTCCGCATCGATAACCATTATGCTGTATTGCTTTGCAAGGTCTTGAGCTCCGTCAAGGAACCGGGGACAAAAACGAGAATCGCGCTCGTAGGCTCAATGTCGAACTTTTTACATACATCGTAATCACCTCCATGGCAAAGCCATTGCTTCTAAAGTGGGACAAATGCAGGTGGGAGAGTAAAAACTCTGTGATCACGCAAGATAGAAAGAACACGATAGAAGCTCACACCACTAAAATTCCAATTCTGGTCCAAACACCGGGAAACGGAATCATGTGACAAGCCAAGCAACGATATATAATACGAATAGGGTCTGATTCCGAGCACAAGATCTCGCTTATCATGCATGAGATGAATCTATTCTTGCGAACTATCTCACAATCTCGACGAAGAGGGAAGCGTGCCATCAGCGAAATTATAGCTGCGCTTCTCCTCATACTCATTACCGTCTCGTTAGGCGTGACAGTTCTTTTCTTCTCAACGACCCAGTTGGATACACTAAGTACCAACTTTGTGAACTTGATGAGTGGTCAAGGTCAGGCAATCTCTGACAACATGGCTGTGGAACAGGTTCAATTCGAGACATCCCTGTACGGCAGTTCCCAGTATGTACCGATTTCCATTTCCAACACGATCGCAAGCACGACTCCTGCGCCGTTTCAACAACTTGTGACAATAGATCCTGCACTCTACACCAGCAGCGAAGCAACAGACCTTGGAAACATTAGATTCTATTCTACGTTGGCGGGTAATACCTTTTACAATCCTCTAAATTCTTGGCTAGAGTCTGTCTCAAGCACGCCTGCGAATGGAGCAACATCGGCAAATTTCTGGATTAATCTTCCCAGTGGTATTGGAGCTTCCTCGTCTACGACGATATACATGGTCTTTCAATCCACTGGCACTGAATTTGACGGCATTGTCGCAGGGGAGGCTCCTCAACTCAGTGCAACATACGGTGAATACGACAACGGGGCATCAGTCTTTCTAGCGTATTTTAACGGTAACACGCCGACTTCAGATTTCTCAACCTACTCGGGATACTCAATCGCATCAGCCGCGGGAGTTTCCTATACAACAGGCGTGGTGAATGCTCTGCACGTGACCGGTTACAGTAGTGCTAACCCAGATCTTGTTTTCAATGTTCCTTTGTCCAACTCACCAATGATAGCCGAGGCAAACGTGGAGAGCCCAGGCTCAGTTACGCCCGGAACTGATTCGGGCGAAACTGGCTTTGTCAATAACGCGGTAGCAAACTCAGTCAACAATGCAATCTCTGTCAATATGGGATACGGAGCATCCTACTTGAATCTGGACTATATCAATGGAGGCACTTCTACTGTTGATCTATCTGCCCAAGGCACAGCCACGACATCGTGGACATACAGTAGCACTTCGTATCTCGGGCCGACAAGCACCTCATACAGTGGATACAACGCACCCCAGCTCTACTCGATAGCAGGAGGATACACAGCAACTGCTACCGTGAACCCACTTTCAGGTGCCACAAATGTCTACTTTGGAGTTGTTTCAGATACGACTGCAACTTACACTGTGAACGAATACTACAACTGGGGTCGAGTAAGAGCGTATCCGCCGTCAGGAGTGATGCCAACAGCGACGCCGGGGACTTTACAGACAACAAGCGGGAATGTCGCAAACATCTTTCTCAGAAATGATGGCACCACTCAGATCGAGATATCAGCAGTCTATCTCATATCGACGACCAATAACACAGTCATAACCAAAGTAGGTTACTCCCCCGCTTTGACCGTCAATCAAGGTTCTTTCGTTGAGCTTTCAATCAACTATGGTTACGTGATCGATACGCCATATACCTTCACTGTAGTTGCTCAAGATTCAAGTAAGGTGAGTTACACTGCGCTTGCATAAGTCTAGGCGAAGAGGAGTGAGTGCTATCATCGGTACGCTTTTCTTCGTATTGATACTATTCATTGCAATTTCTGTCTTCGTAATGATGTTCAATTCGTTCAATAACTACGCAAGTACTCTGAAGGCGGTAAACCAGCAAACTGTTCAGAATAACGAGACACATGTATCGCTAAGTAATTTTGCTTTCGGATCAGCTGCTGGAATAAGCTCGCCGGGCTCAACTTCTGCGGCATCTTCCACTTCGCTCACTTCCCAAACCAAGATTGCATACTCGCAGGGTCTGTGGTGGTTGTTCTATAGTGATGGTATCACCGGTGCTGGTAGAGACATCTATTATCAGACATCTCCAGATGGATCGACTTGGTCCACGCCAACTGTAGTTACTGGAAGTGGAAATTCTGGCGGAGGGTCGGGTTATGGATACGACTTCAGCATCTACCAGAGCGGCAGCACAATTTATTATGTTCTGGTCTTTGGAAATCACTTCTACTGGCGTTACGGCACGATGTCTCCCGCGGGCTCAATTTCATGGTCCATCGGACAAACCGCGATATCAATCAGTCCAAATTCCATAAACGAATATGCTGCGATAGTTGAGGATAACCAGGGAAACCTCTATGTCGCGCTGAATTCGCACAACGGAGGAACCTATTACATTCAGCTATGGGAGGATCCTGTCGGAACGTCAAGAACAACGTGGAGTTCTCTGATCAATATCACAGTGACGGCCACCGATTCGGTTCCGATATTGGTTCCCACGCCCACTGGTGTTGCATTGGTTTACGGCTCGGGTGCGACGACAGGTCAGGTATACATCACCTACACTACGTTTGCGAACCCTAGCGTCTGGAGCCCGACAGTTTCACCTTCTTTCAATTATGCAATGGATAACTCCTCGGCGACAGAGATCGGGAACACGATATACTTTGCTGGTGTCTGTTCTGCAA
>DAHVAI010000212.1 GCA_027314685.1 Nitrososphaerota archaeon
CTTCTATCGTTTTGATTTGTCTCATTGTGTGCCTAGAGCTTGGCCAGGTTAGTCGGAGGAAACAATTTTTAGTCAAATACTACTCTCCAATCTCGCATCTGATGCTTAGTAAATGACAGATCGGTCACAAAAGAAGGAAGGTGATCTCTCAGCTGAGGATGCCGCCATAGCGAAGAATGTCTTTCTTGGTTTCGGCTTTCTGGGTTTAGCCCTAGTGATCATTGCACTCGTCTCAATCATTCCCGTCGAGTACGTTTTTACATCTGTGATATTTCTTGGACTCGTCGTTGTGATACGCTCAGATATAATCGCTCGAAATCGCAGAACCTAAGGCGCACCACTATGGAGCAAACTGTCTTGCATACTCTATCTATTTGTCAATGAGTAGATCAAAGACAACACCAGAGTTGCCGACAATAAACAAATTACGCTCATCATCGTAAATGGCCACAAACGCCAACCTTGACTAGAGCTCCCCATTATCAAATATTGGAACGAAACCTCAACGCTGGTGAAACAATGCTGTCCTGTGAACAAACATAATCTGCTCTCAATATCTGCGACCAAAGCCACCAAGTAGACAATCGGCCATACAACTCCAGCTAGAAGAACCCAGAGTTGTTTACCTTGACCATAATATGTCAGAAATGCGGCGGAAACGATGTCGACCGTAGCGATTATGAAATTTGCACCTTGGTGAACAGGTTGAAGAGTGAAAAGGACGCTATCTTTCAGCCCAATGTATGCATTCAGCGAAAAAACGCCTAGCATCAAGATTCCAGCAATGCGCGGAACGAGTAATCTTTGCCCCGCACGAGCCAATGAGAAAATCAGATCCCATAGATTGCCGCATAGATGGTGATTAGGACTATCAGTATTACAATCCAGAAGAACGCATCTTTGTAGAACCCTGGTCGAAGCCTCAGCCGCAAATCACATCACCCAGTTATCAAATCAATGCGCTTACTACCATCGCGCCGAAAAGCAGAAAGAGGTACGGTAACGATACGAGAAAAGCCAAAAATCCATTCTCTTTTGTTGGGTGTCTCCACATTTTGACATCGACAACAAGAAATGCAAGTGCGAGTGCGCCCGCCATTATGTAGTAGATAAGATCGAAAGTTCCCAAGAACCGTAACGCGAGAGGAAAGAATGTAAAAGCAAAAAGCGGTATTGAAGATACCACTATCCATTGCACAACCTGTACTTCAGATTTGATGACTGGGAGCATTGGAAAGCCTGTTCTCTTGTAGTCTTCTTTGTACTTCATTGACAACCCCCAGAAGTGAGGTGGAGTCCACAAGAAGACGATCGTACCAATGAAAATTCCTGGCCAGCCCAAGGTGCCTGTTACTGCAGCCCAGCCTGCGAGAGCTGGAAACACGCCCGCTATTCCCCCGATAACTATATTCCACTCTGTTCTCGGTTTCAAGTACATCGTATACAAGAAGACGTACGAGACAGCTCCACCAAGTATCATCAGTGAAGTAATTGGATTCAGAACGATGTATGAGATTCCAACGCCCATTGCAGTCAGAGCGATCCCGAACGCCAGAGCATTTCTAGGGGGAACTCGCTTGTTCGCGACCGGTCTCCAATCTGTTCTAGACATTTTGACATCCTTCTCTCTCTCGAGATACTGATTGAGCGCAGCTGATCCTCCAGAGGACAAGATGCCGACGAGAGCAAGCCAACCCAGGGATGCAAGACTTACAGACCTTCCAGCCGCTACGATCATCGCCGTGACGGCTTCAAACACCAGCAAGACCATAATTCCTGGCTTCATCAACTGAATATAATCTTGAAAGGAAGCCCTCGTGGTCAGTTCTTGCAACGAATTCATGCTCACACCGTTGTGGACTCGCCTTATACTTTTCGGCAGTCGCTCCCTTGATTTGACATATTCATGAGTTTTGCTTGCCGCAACAACACCAATCATTACGTTGAAGATAATGAGAATTAGACATTCAGAGAAAGTAATGACAACCATTTTCATTCAAGGGCAAATTGTCCCCTTTGCAATTGGGTCAAGAAATCTAGAATAAGTCCTTGAAGAATATCACTTGTTTGAAGGCTCTACTTTGCGTGGGATCTTACGACAGATGATAGAACACTCACGAAATCGTCAGAGTCGTTGAATGATTCCGTGCGCTCCAGATGAAAGCCTAGCTCGTGAGAAAGCGCAGTTGCTTCTACGTCAAGATCGTACAATATTTCAAGATGATCCGAAACGAATCCGATCGGAGCAACCAAGATATTTTTTCTACCCGAACTGCTGAGATCGCGTAACTTGTCCAATATATCTGGCCCGAGCCAAGGTTCCAAAGTGTGTCCGGCGCTTTGAAATGCAAAGGAAAATTGGTCATTCTTCAGGGATAATCTGCTTGCTATTTTGGCGGCAGTATCTAGAAGCTGATCCTTGTATGGGTCTCCCCACGTCAAGATTCTTTCTGGTAGCGAGTGTGCCGTGAATAGCACAAACACATCTTCTCTGGACACGCCATTGAATTTCTCTCTGAGCCTATTCTCGATTCTTCTAGTCCACGAGGCCAAGAAGCGCTCGAGATCACACCATTGATTCACAAACACCAACTTGATCTTTTCACCTTGCGCAGCATTTGCGGTCTTTACTGCTTCCTGATAGCTACCGACACTCATCTTTGAATAGTGTGGTGCAAGTGCTATTGTAATGAGCTCGGTGACCCCTTCTTGCGAAATCTGATTGAACACTTCGCCGATATAAGGGTGCCAGTGTTTCATCCCTGCGTAGACCCGAAATTCACCGCCTAAACTAGATTCGAGCTTTCTCGCCGTCGACATGGTTATGTCGAGCAACGGAGATCTTCCCCCGATAGCGGAGTATCTTTCCGTCAAGTTTGCCACCTCTGCTGCAGTAGGTTTCCTCCCTCCCCTGATGTGCGTGTAATATGGCTCGACTTCTTCCGGCCTGTTCGGGCTTCCGTATGCCATTAACAATACAGCTCTATCTGTTCCCATCCAACATCACGAGTTCTGGTGAACGTAATCTACTACGAATTTCGCATTTTCAACTGGAGTTTCTTTGAGTATCCCGTGACCCAAGTTGAAGATGTGGCCCGATTTCCCTTGATTATCATCCAAAACCATTTGCACTCTTTGCTTGATAAAACCATCCCTATCTTGAGATAGTAGCACTGCCGGATCCAAATTACCTTGAATTCCAAATGAATTTCCTAAGATTTGCCGGGCTTTTATAATAGGCGTTCTCCAATCAATGCTGAATACATCACCGCCTGCTCTTCTCATCGAATCGAGCAGATGAATCGTGTTCGTCCCAAAATGAATCGCTGGAGTGTTTGGGTATTCACTAGAAATTCTTTTGAAAATTCTGGTGACATAGGGCAAAACAAATTCTTCGTAATCATTCTCACTCAACGCCCCCACCCAAGAATCGAATAGCTGCACCGCGTCAGCGCCTGCCTCAACTTGAGCGCCAAGATAATCTGAGATTGTAAGAGTTAGTCGTTCCATTAGCGCTTTCCACGTGGCAGAATCGTTAAACATCAATGACTTGGTTTTCGTGAATTCGCGCGTAGATCTGCCTTCAACTAGGTAGCTAGCAATAGTGAATGGAGCGCCTGAAAAACCTATGAGAGCTGCGTTCGAGCCAAGTGAAGTTTTGACATCATGAATAGCTTCTATTAGGTATGGAATGTCCCTTCTCGAATCAAACTCTGCCAGTTTTTCAGCGTCTTCAATACGAGTTATCGGATTTCTTATCACCGGGCCCAAATTTTCCTCGATATCGAATCTTACGCCGATACCCTCTAGCGGCAGCATAATGTCAGCAAACATCACCGCCGCATCTACGCCCAGTTCATTAACGGGCATCAATGTTACTTGTTTGCAAGCATGCGGCGTTTTGTATAACTCAATTATTGAATACTTGCTTCGAATTTCCCTGTAGCCCGGAAGAAACCTGCCAGCCTGACGCATAAACCACACTGGAGTAACATCTACATTTTCTTTCCTGCAAGCTGCGAGGAATCTCCCACTATGATTCATCATAGATCGAGATGAGAGATGCTTTTTCGAGCCGCTGCAATTGTTTTCGTCACATTCGAAGTGGTGTGAGCCGTCGAGACAAAAGTCGTTTCAAATGGAGAGGGAGGAAGATAGATCCCCGATTCAAGCATCGAATTGAAGAATTTGGAGTATCTTTCTTTCTTACATCGATTTTTAACATCATCGTAATTTCTGATACCGGTACTGGTATCATCGACAAGAAATAGTCCGACCATAGAGCCGACTCTTTGGATTTTCACTCCGGAAAGGGACAATCCTTTCTCAAGTTTGTCAGATAATTTCTCCAATTGTCTGTAGGCTCTATTGGTCAATTGGTCGAGAGTCGCGATCCCAGCGGCAACAGCGACCGGATTGCCAGAGAGCGTTCCAGCTTGATACACCGGACCCAGCGGTGAAACTAGTTTCATAATTTCTTCTTTGCCACCGTAGGCGGCGATGTTCATTCCACCGCCCAGCACTTTGCCCAGACATGTCAAGTCAGGCTTTACTTTGTATAACTCTTGGGCTCCCCCTCTTGAAACTCTGAATCCGGTTATGACTTCGTCAAATATCAGAAGAGAGCCGTTATCATCACATATCTTCCTTAGTTCAGCTAGAAATCCCTCTTGTGGTGGTACAACTCCCATATTACCCGCGATAGGTTCAACAATTATGCAGGCAATTTTCTCCTTGTTCGTTTCGAACAACTTTCTAACGGACTCTGAGTCGTTGAACCTTGCGACTAGTGTGTTTCCCGCAACATCTGGGGTGATTCCCGCTGAATCTTCGACAGAGAAGGTCGCTAGCCCAGAACCAGCTTTCACGAGAAAACTGTCAGCATGTCCATGATAACAGCCATCGAATTTCATGATCTTGTTTCGGCCCGTAAACCCTCTCGCAAGTCTAACCGCTGACATCGTGGCTTCAGTGCCAGATGAAACAAACCTGATGAGATCTATACTTGGTACCCTATCTTTAACGCGTTCAGCAAGCTCGACTTCTTGATTGGTTGCGGCCCCGAAACTCAATCCTTTCGACGCCGCTGAGGAGACTGCCTTTACAACAGCTGGATGGGCGGAACCAAGAATGTTCGGACCCCATGAGCAAACGTAATCTATGTACACGTTTCCATCGACATCCCATATCTTCGATCCTCTCGCCATTGATATGAAGAGCGGGTTGTTTCTGCCGACACTTCTAAAAGATCTAACCGGACTATCAACGCCGCCTACGAGAAATTTCTGCGCCTTTTGAAACATTTTCTTGCTGCGAGTTTCTACAATCAATTGTTTTTTAATCCCTTCAAGTTGCTCGAATCTAGAGCATTTTCACTA
>DAHVAI010000214.1 GCA_027314685.1 Nitrososphaerota archaeon
TTATCATGGAGATCTTGCAAATACAGAGACAATACCTTCTTACGTGTTGTCAGTATCATTATTCCAGTCTGGGATGCGAAACCAAACTGGATTCTGGATTACTTCACTCCAGAATGCTAACATCACGTCAATAGATTACTCGAACGGGACTCTGCTTATCGGCATAAGCGGTAACTATGGAATCATATCGCTGGAAGGTAACAACTATTCAAGTACGATATTTGGCGTTCAGAGGAACGAAGTGCTTCAGATAGAAGCAGCTACGACGACAATCGTCAAGACTGTTGTTTCTGTCTCCACCATTACGAATACGATTGTTTCAACGACAACAACTACATTGACAACCACCATGACGCCGACATGTAGTGAATGTGTCCAATCTTCTTGGTCTTTGATTTTGATCGCGATTGCGGTCGTATTATCCACTGGTTTAGGGTTCGTTCTCGCCTATCTTGCCAAAGCGAAGAAGGCATAGCAGACATTTTTCGTGACACGACTTCACTACCCTCTTATCCTCACTCTCTTGACTATGGTTATCTTCTCCTTAGTCCGTGGGTCAACTTCGTTCCACCATGCGAGTTTATCACCTGGCTCCAAGCCCAGATACCTTGAAACTTCCACGGGAACTACTGCAGATGTTCCACCGCTGGAAGAGGCTTTGCTTACAGAGGTTTGGCCATCAGGTCGCCGGCCCTCGGATCTTCTCGATTCTGCCGTCATTGCATTCTGAGGCACCTTAAAAATACCCTATTTTTAGTAATTCTTATATAACTAGGGCTACTAGTAGCCCTAGTATATGACTAAGAACGAACGCGGCGCCTTCATGAAGGAAGACGTTTGGCAGTATTTCCATGACACATTCGTTCCTCATGAAACCTGGGCTGAAAGGATGAAGCGTGCAAAAGATGCTGAAATTGAGCTGAAAAATGTAAAAGCCATTCTGAGTGCAATCCTGACACCAAAACAGATTAGCCAACTGGAAAGCCGCTTACGAAAAAAAGACTGCGAGCCCATACCGGTGATTGCGAACTGATGCAACGACTCGCCTATCCATACAAGGGAAGGTCCTCCTAGAAATTTGTCGAACATCGTTCAACCGAAGGTTTTGCCCCCAGATAGAACTTTCTTCGATACTCTTTCTTCAGGCAATTCGTATGGAAGACTGTCCTGTGGTCACACCCAGGAAGAGCATCTGGAACAAGAGAGGAAGGTCCACGAGGCTGTTGAGGCATTCATGCGGAGGCACCTGGATTGAGCTCATTCGTTGTCCGATTCAACGGCGTCAAGGTCGCCAAGAAGGAAGACGAGCTCAGTGTCCGGCTCAAGATTAACGAGCTCCTGAAGCGAGACGATTTCGTATCTATCGAAATTTTGAACGGTGAAAAGAACACCGAGTCGTCAGGTATCGTGGAGGATGCTAGAGCTTGAGCATCAATCTTTCGAATCTTGACCACCTAATCCAACGAGATTTTACTCTAGGTTGCATTCTTGGCTCGTTCCCGTGGATTTTCTTTACAATCATCACATCGCCGTCAGTGGATTTCGTGTCGATTTTCCTATACGTGAGCTCCTCCATTCTGCTTGTAATCGGGCTCTACTCGCTTGCTTTCCCCAAGAAGATCCAGCACAGCCAGACACGCGATCGATCACTGGCGATATATTCCGTGCTGATTTTGTTGTCTTCATTTGCAACCGTGGTGCTTGCTTTCATTGCCGGTTTTGCATTTGTCCTAGGTGGAATAGGCCGCGGCTCCTGGTTTCCTGATTATCTGATTTTCACTATTTGCTCCGGGTCAGGCGTTGCAATGTTCATCAGATATGCCAATGCGAGGGAAATCAAGAGAGGTCTCATTCGGGACAATCCTCCGGTTCCTTCTCCAGTGGAGACGCAGCTATATTGAACACAATTGCAGAGTATGGCTGTGCATTTTGTGAATTTATTGAAGCCGATGATTTCGAACTAGATGAGCGAGACGAAGCCCTGTTCTTGAAACACCTCTCTATCGAGCACGGATTGGTGCCCTAATTTACGAGTATGGATGTATGAAAAGAATGGAAAGTCTAGCACAGATAGAAAAAAGAGAAGGAGAAGGCCGCTCGACGTTGCTGATTGGAGCGGGATCTGTCAAGGTAGAGGACCTCAAACAGGTCGCAGTCGTCCTGAACCAGATCTTCCAGAGCGTGATGCAGAAGGACACAGACTATGGAATCATTCCGGGGACTCCAAAGCCCTCACTGTGGAAGCCAGGAGCAGAATTGTTGGCGAACTACTTTGGCCTAATCCCGGGCGAACCACAAATCACCGATGAGAGCGACTACAGGATTCCTTACTTTGCCTACAGAGTGAAAATTCCCTTCCACGATAGGTTTGGATGCGAACTCGGCTTCGGTGAGGCAGCTTGCAACACTAGAGAATTCAAGTATGCCTACCGTAAGATATGGGAAGGACCGGGCTTTGATGCTGACAAGTTAAAACTGACCGATGATCAGAAGAAGCAATTGGTCCAGAAGAAAGATAGGTACTACGTTCACACTCCCTCTTACGACATTTACGATTATCAAATTACTGTTTTGAAGATCGCAAAGAAACGCGCGTTTGTAGATGGTGTGTCATCAATCACAGGTGCCAGTCGCATCTTCACACAAGAACTTGGAGATGAGGAAGAAGAACA
>DAHVAI010000216.1 GCA_027314685.1 Nitrososphaerota archaeon
TTTCGTTTGGCAATAATAGTACCCAATCAAGTCACCTGATTATAACTCGTCAAATGTCGAGTTTTGCAATGATACTGCTAGAACATCTCCGAGATGTCTTGGGATCTCTAGACTGAGTCTCATCTAATCAATTGCAAGGGCGGACACGAATGTAGAGATAGAACAAAGATCTCCAAAGCTAGAACCGCAAAGACCACGTAGATCGTACAGGACAGAGCTTCTTTGCCCGAAGGAAAAGCTTGGTTCTCGCAGCTTCACCGTGGAAGAGCTCAGAAAACCACGAATGCAGGAACGCAGAGATGTTTTGGTCAAATCCTTCCAAAGCAAATGGCGTGCTCGTAACCAGATTGGTTAATAAAGGCAGGATTTCAATCGACTTGTGCCAAGTCAGGTAATTTAAGTTGAAAATGGTAAAAGAGATGAACACGTACTGCCCAAAGTGCAACAAGCACACGGCTCACACAGTTGGTATTTACAAAGCAGGCAAGCAACGAGCGACCGCCATAGGCGCAAGGAGGCACGAGGAAGATGTCCACGGCTACGGAGGCCAAAAGTTCCCGAAGCTAGTAAGAACTGCAAAGACTACGAAAAAGCAGGTCCTGCGGTTAAAGTGCAAGGAATGCGGCAAGTACGTAATTCGCTTGGGAATCAGGCTACGAAAACTGGAGATTGAGCAATAAGATGGTTAGTAAGGAAAGAGTGGGCATACCTAGACCGAACAGTTCGTTCCTTTCCGGCACTTGCGTAAAGTGTGGCACTGAGAATATTTTTTACTCAAACAGCACAGAGCCTGTGAAATGCAAGCAGTGCGGTGAAGTTCTCGCGGAAAACACCGGCGGAAAGATAATCTACACCGCAAGCATTGCCAAGGAAATAAAGCGTCTAGATTTCACCTAGTTACGGGTGTCCATAATGTCAGTGGAAGACGTGCAGGCGCCTCAGATGCCTGACGATGGTGAACTCGTCATGGCGAGCGTGAACGAGATCACGCCGCACGGAGTCTACGTAAGTCTGGACGAGTACAACAAGCGCCCCGCGTTTCTTCACATCAGCGAAATTGCGACCGGCTGGGTCAGGGACATTGAGCGTTACGCAAAGCCCGGACAGAAGATTGTCCTCAAGGTAATCAGGGTAAACCGCGTCCGAAAGGAAATTGACCTCTCCCTGCGTCAGGTTTCAGGCGAAGAGCGTAAGGCAAAGATCATTGAGGTAAAAAAGTCAGAAAAGGCAAGGTCAATCATAGACGCGCTAAAGCAGAAACTGAACCTCGACCCGAAATCAATTAACGCCTTGGAGGATAAGATACTGGAACAATACGATACGCTCTACGATTATTTTGAAGATGTGGCCCGGCGCGGTCCAAAAGCTCTTGGCAAGGTAGAACTTGAACCGCAGATCGCAGAGCTCATCGAGTCAGTTTCGAGGGAAAAGATCGCTATACCAATAGTCGAGGTTCGCGGAATAATGGACCTCCGGGTAATGGCTCCTGATGGCATCGAGGTGATAAAAAAAGCCCTGCGTTCGGGAGAGGATACAAAGGGCTCCGGCGTCGAAGTCAAGGTGACTTACTTAGGCACCCCCCGCTACAGGTTGATCGTAAAGGCCGAGAACTACAAGATCGCAGAAAAGGCACTACAGGCAGCAATTGAGAGAATAAAGACGCCGATAGAGAAGAGCAAGGGCAAGTTCACTTTTACTAGAGAAGAGTCCAGAAAGCAGGTTGAATAGACTACTAAACAAGTGCAAGGTCTGCCAAAACTACACTCTGCAACAAAAATGCTCAAAGTGCGGCTCGACCGATGTTGGGACGCCCCACCCTCCAAGATTTTCCCCGGACGACAGGTATCTTAGATACAGGGTTCACGATAGGTACGAGAAGCCTAGTCAAGCTTCAGCCTGATCGTGTCTGTCGTAGGACCCTGTTTGGTCCTGGACTCTAGATCCTGCTCAAGCGATAGGATTCTGGAAGGAGTCTTGATCGTCAATTCTCCGTCTCTAGTAAGAAGTACCTGGATGTTTTTTCCCACGAACAACGATATGTTGACGTGATCTGCTTTTTGCGAAAAATATGTCAGCGAACCGTCGCGGTCGAGCTCGATCCTTCCCTTTGCAAACTTTGCCTCGAAGATCTCATTCGACAGCGGATTGTATAGCTCGAGATGCAGGTCTTCCCTTTCCTTGCCCGCGTTGAGCTGAAACTCCAACACAGGCATCGTTCCGTTGACGACGAATTCGTACTTTTTTGACTCTAGCTTGTTTGAAGAATCGTTTGACAATCTGGCAATTGGTGGGGCGAGATTGACGTATAAATCATACATTGGATGCTAGAATGTCCGGCATGGTCAGAAGTCTCAATAAGAATACCCAAAAGCCAGCAGTGATACTTGTCATCCTTGACGGCTGGGGAATAAACAAGGAAGGAGAGCACAACGCGATTAGTCTTGCCAAAAAGCCGAATTTTGATCGAATCCAGAAAGAGTTCGGTTTTGCAAAAATCTGTGCCGCCGGTGAATGTGTCGGATTGACTCCGGGTCAGATGGGAAATTCCGAGGTAGGACATCTAACGATTGGGGCAGGAAGAATAATCTTCCAAGACCTAATGCGCGTTTCTGACGAGATTAACTCAGGAAGACTGGCAAAGAACAAGACATTGCTATCCGCGCTTGCTAGGCTCTCAAAGACTGGTGGTAAGCTTCACCTTCTCGGGCTAGTCTCTGACGGAGGAGTGCACAGCCACATAGACCATCTGAAGGCTCTTGTACGAATCGCGCGAGAGAGCTTCAATGGAGAAATCGTGATCCATGCTTTCCTGGATGGAAGGGACACGGCGCCCCAAGGTGGAAGAAACTATGTCAAAGATCTGCTAAACTCTCTGAGAGATACTAGCGTCGGAACGATTAGTGGCCGCTACTATTCCATGGACCGCGACAACAGATGGGACCGGACGAAACTAGCATTTGACGCCATGGTCTACGCAGAGGGGAGAAAGTTCACAGACCCTGTTTCGTACATCGAAGATTCGTACTCGTCCGGCGTGACTGATGAGTTCGTAATTCCTGGGGTGAGCTCCAAGTACAAGGGAATGAGCTCAAAAGATCTGATAGTATTCTTCAACTTTCGTCCAGACCGCGCAAGACAGCTCACACGTGCACTTACCGATACAGAGAAGGCCTTCGGGAACCTGTTTGACAGAAGTGATGCAAAACTTCCCAAAGTTGATTTTATCTCGATGACTGTTTACGACGCGCGGTTCAGGAACGTCAAGGCCCTCCTTGAAAGAGAGCGCGTCCCGCAGACTTTGAGCATTCTTCTCGAAAGGTGCGGCAGAAGGCAGATCCATATCGCAGAGACCGAAAAGTATGCGCATGTGACGTACTTCTTCAACGGACTCATAGAAAAACCTGGAAAGCTCGAGGAAAGAATCATGGTTCCCTCGCTAAAGATAGGAACTTATGACAAAGAGCCCGAGATGAGCGCAATGGGCGTTGCAAAGGAGGCAGTTAGGGCAATCGAGTCTGGAAGGTACGGCTTTATTCTAGTAAACTTTGCTAACGCTGACATGGTCGGACACTCTGGCAAGATAGAGCCCACGATTGTAGCTGTCGAGACGGTCGACAGGTGCCTGGGATTGCTCGTCAAAGCTTGGGAGAAAAAGTCAAGCAATGTGACAATGATCGTGACTGCAGATCACGGTAACGCGGAAAAGATGTACAACCAAGAGACAAGACAGCCCCACACTGCGCACACCTCAAACCTCGTTCCGTTGATAGTCGTCTCAAAGACGTGGAAACTGTCTGATGTTTCGAATGCAGGCCTGATCGATGTTGCACCTTCTATCCTTCAGATACTGGGAATCAAAAAGCCGAAAGTGATGTCTGGCAGATCGATTATTCAAAGGAGCGAATAACGAGTGTGAATGTTTGTTTACCTGGCCGTGCGCAAACTGATTTACAAATGCTTAGTCCTCTCCCTTAACCTTTTGTCAAAACAGCAAGGATTCGTGTTCTATATTGAAAATACAGATGCTGATTATATAGCTCGTATCCTTAACTCCAGCTGCCATGTCAGTCACACGATCTCCCTTGATCGAGCCAGAGTGGACTAGAGCTCCGCTCATAGAGCCCGAGTGGACGAAAGCTCCGCTAATCGAGCCGGAGTGGAAGTCAGCAAGAGCTCTTGGCAGAGTCGCCGTTTCGGAATTTGGAACGAGAGGTCCAGTTCTCGAGACGCTCTGGTAAGATAGATTTTCTGCCGGGGGAAATCCGGCAGAAACTTCCTCTTTTTTTTCTAATTTCTCGCGCGCAGTAACCTAGACATGGTTCCCGTCTGTTCCGCGAGGAACGTGCTTTCTACGCCTGTCAAGACTACCATTACCCTCACTTTGCCCTGAAGCGATGGGTCCACCCTCGCGCCCCAGACCACCCTTGCCTTTGGCGGCAGAGATCTTGTGATCATCTCTCCTGCCTGCGTCACTTCTTCCAGAGTGATGTCTTCTCCTCCGGTCACATGGATCAGGACTCCGAATGCCTTTGTCGCATCTTTGATGTCCAGAAGCTGTGCGTCCAACGCAGACTGGACCGCTCTTTCTATCCTGTCTTCACCTTCTGCCTGACCGACTCCCATGGCTGCGATCCCTCTTTTCTCCAT
>DAHVAI010000229.1 GCA_027314685.1 Nitrososphaerota archaeon
GATATCAGAAGGAGAGGCCATGGTGCATACAACCATCTAGAGCTAGAGAAGTTTCTCTTGGAAAAAATTGGGATCAATGTGTAGTACATTCCGATCAGGGGGAAGAATGCGAAGTACACAATTGGGTGGTAGTTGATCCACAAAAAATTCTTCGCAATGAGGTTGTTCAAGAAGCCAGGGTTGTTGAGCGAAACCCAAGCGCCGTCAGTCAATAACACGAAGAATGGCGGAGCTGAAACTATCATATCAATTGTGGTAACGATGCCCGCAACTACCGCCGGAGGATAGTTCAAGACCCGTTCCCTGACTATCTTTGGCATGTAAGATGTGAATCCTATCGAACCCGCAAACTTGGCAGACATTGAAGTGTTCATACCTTGCTTGTTGTTGTATTGGTCGTTGTACTTGCCCGAGTAGGCAGTCTCAAACACTAGATAAGAGAAAAAGAACAATGATAAGTTCGCTATTATCATTCCAGCAAAGAAAACTAGCGACTGCAAGTTGCCCCAAGGCGCAGTTGCTGACCAGAACTTCACGAAGGGCAGCGGGAACAAGAAGTACCAGCCCGGTCCAAAGCCTAACGCGGTGGAAAGCCAGACCAGATAGAATCCAAGGAAAAAGAGAGTGAAGATTACTGGGAGAAGCTTTTCGTTGTACAATTTTCTCTTCATGTACTTTGGAAACACGTACAGAACAAGGCCATAAGTAAATGGAAATTGCCAGCCGACGAACATTCCCAGCCCATGAGCAGTAAGCAGCTGACCGAAGATCTGAGGTGTCCCCAGCGGTCCGATATTTGAAGCACTTCCAGCTTGATCAGTCCTCATGAACAGTGCAAGCGTACCTGAGATAATGAAATTCAGAAATGAAAAATAAAGCAGTCTTCTGACCCATTTTTTCGTATATGGAGTCATAGGATCATCATTTGCTACGGTGGCGGTCTGCGGTCCTTCAATTGGTGTGCTCAATTAAATCAATCCTGCCTCAAGATGTCACGTTAAAGTTAGTTATCATCAAAAAGTGGTCATAGCCGCAGAATTCCATGCACCTTACATAGTACGTACCTGGTTTGGTAAATTGGTACATTATGCTGTTGTTGAATCCGGGCATAACATTCACCTGGAAAAGAATTGACCCAGAAGAGCTGTAAACACCAAAGCCGTGAGTGACATCAGCGCTTCTGACTATAAACAGTACGTTATCTCCCATGGGTATTTGATAAGGAGTCTGACAAGCAGTTCCCCAATTCGGAGGAGGACTGAGGCACCACGAAAACTGCTGTGCGTACACGTCAATTGTAAGATTCGGTGTCACGTTTGTGTGAGCGTACGGATATGGTAGCAAACCCAACGTTGAGACACTGAAGACGACCAGAATCACAAGAATTACGAGAGTCCATTGCTTCTCGTACTTTGCAAGGGAGTGTTTATCCACTTCGTCGGGTTTTCTGGTAGAAAGAAAAACGGCAATAAAAGCGACCACTGTAATTAAAGTCCCCACGATGAAGATGTCTTCGAGGAAGCCCATTCCAAAACCCAAAGACGCAGGATTCAAGGCAAGGAAGGAGATCAAGCTTGAAGCTCACCATCAAATTTTGCACTATAAATGTTGTGTTGGATTGTGATGCAATGAAGACTGCGACGGCGACAATTACTTTTTCTGTGATAATGCAGTGATGGTGAAAGCTAATAGTTATTTATGCGATGAAACGAAATCGATTTCTACCCGCGGTAGCTCAGCCTGGTAGAGCTTCCGACTCAAGTTCGAAATGAGCTTGGGGGAGACGCTGTAGAGATCCGGGCTCCTCAGAGCAGACTTTGAGGCGCTGATCCCGTTCCAGCTTGCTAGGCTAACAGAAACCGGAGTGTCGTCGGTTCAATAGGCGAGTTTCGCTTGAAAGTCCGACCCGCGGGACCTTTTTTCTTAATAGAAATCTGACCGCATATCTTTGACAATATTATTCATTGGGGTTACAAATTTCTTTCTAGCAAGTTCGAGATCGATATTCGCAACCTTCGCAACAACTGAGTTAGCCCCTGCAGTTGCTAATTTCTTCATGTCGGGAGAAATTATCTGACTGTTGCCTGTGAAGCGAAACTTATCCTTAGGACTTCTGCTCTCGGATCCGACGCGGTTGGCTGTGATGGTGAAGACGCGATTTTCGAATGCTCGGACCATCATCCCAACTTGACCCTTGCCTGGAAGAACAAGATCCGATGGATGACAGATGATTTCGGCACCTTCAAGTGCAAGCTTACG
>DAHVAI010000241.1 GCA_027314685.1 Nitrososphaerota archaeon
AATAGTTACAAAGAGTATTAAAGAAGATGTAGTCAGACTCAGTGAACACAATGTCCAAGAAAACGAAACTTTACTTTGTGACAGATGTTCACGGATCAGATCGATGTTTCCGCAAGTTCATCAATGCCGGCAAATTCTACAACGCTAACGTCTTGATCCTTGGCGGAGATATTACGGGCAAGATGATCGTCCCAATTATCAGTCGAGATAACGGCACTTGGGAAACTGGCTATTCGGGGACAGTGACCGTGCTAAAAACTAAGGAGGAAGCCAACACACTTGCGAAATCTATCAGTGACAGCGGTTTTTACCCGTACTTTACCGAACGAAAACAGGTTGAAGAGATGAACGCAAGCAAGGAGAAAGTCGACAGTTTATTCAAGGAACTTATGGTGGAAGGCATCAGAGGTTGGATGCACCTTGCAGAAGAGCGTTTGAAAGGAACGGGAATAAGCTGCTACATCTCCCCTGGAAACGATGATATCTTTGAGATAGATGATGTGCTGAGCTCTTCGTCATATGTTGTGAATCCTGAGGAGAAAGTAGTTAGAATAGACGATCACCACGAGATGATAACGCTAGGATACACCAATCATACTCCGTGGAATAGTCCCAGGGAAGTAGATGAAGAGGTGTTGGAGCAAAAGATCGAGGCTATGGCATCCAAGCTAGAGAATCCTGCGAACGCGATCTGGAACATCCATGTGCCACCCATAGACACGCCTATCGACCAAGCACCAAAGCTTGACTCAACGCTAAAGCCTGTTATCTCCGGCGGCCATATGGTTATGATTTCTGCTGGAAGCGTGGCAACGAGAAAGACGATTGAAAAGTATCAGCCGCTGATCGGAATTCACGGACACATCCATGAATCAAAAGGCATCGTGAAGATCGGTAAGACGATGTGCTTTAACCCTGGAAGCGAGTATGGTGAAGGGATATTGAGGGGACTCATTTGCGAGCTCGAAGATAGCAAAGTGAAATCGTACATGTTGACTTCTGGCTAGTTTGTATACATGATCACGCTCTCACTAGTCTTAACGAGAGTCCGTGAACGACGAGCGAAACCAATATAGCTAATCCAAACGAATAGCCAGTACCCAAGGGCAAGAGGGTCAACCCTATTATAAGAAAGAAAACGCTCGGCGTGAACAATCCATACATCGCCCCTCTTACGAGTCTTATGGCAGGTATTGCCCCTCTACTCTGATGAACTGAAGCTGCAAGAACACTAATGTATGTCGGGAACGTTGCTAGAACTCCGCTTAATTGAGAGCCCAGAGAAGGCGCAGTCTGTGTTATGCCGAAAACCAGAACTGTAGCTGCAAGGATTCTGATCAATATTTCCATTCTACTAGTCCGTATTGTTTGCGAGTGTAGCTGACTCTCGCTTGAAGAGCGTCTCTTGAGAATGACTGAAATGACTCTTACAATCACAATCAACATGAAGATTACCAGAAAAAATGAAAGTAATGTCGACAGCGAAAAAAGCTGAAGCACAAATCCCAGAATGAAAAACACGATCCAACCTAGTGGCATGCTGACATACCATTCACGATTAGCTCTTCGAAGAGAAGCAAGGCAGTAAGTAAGCGCAAATAAAGACACAGCAGCCAGCCCAAGCAGCACCCCTACTGCAGCCGAAGAAGCGAAAGAACTACTCTGCGAAAGAGCTAGGAGAAAGACAACAGGCCCAGAAGTCAGAGGGAGGCTAACAAACCATCCACTAACTCCTGGTCCCCACTTGTCAGAAGTAATGGATGCTACGAGGATCAATATCGGAACGAGAGCGATCC
>DAHVAI010000011.1 GCA_027314685.1 Nitrososphaerota archaeon
GTTTTTGGGTTTTGGCCTGAAAAGCTGAGTCCGAAGTGAATTGGTTTCAACCCTTTCCGCTATAACAAGGGAGCAGAAGATGAACCGTGGTAAGCGGTTCCCTAAAATGCAAGCTGCCAAGTTAGCCGATGAAAACCCTGAGAGTAAATTGCAAGAAAGACAGTCAGTGCGGGTAAGACTCAGCTCGGGAATAATGGACGAGCTGATGGACAAAGCGTACATCAGCGTCTACGATCCATTTAGGGAACTCATCGCGAACAGCTTTGATGCGAACGCATACAAGGTTCGTATCGAGGTTGAAGACGAGCACACATGCTACGTTGACGACGATGGATATGGTATATCCGATTTCAATACTTTTCTCACTAAAGGAATGACTGAAAAGCGCCAGCAAAGAAAGGGAACTTCTGAATCTGGAAGAGCCCTCATAGGGGAGAAAGGACTAGGTTTTCTTTCAGTATTCAAAATAGCGAGGGAAGTCGACGTCTATTCAAGGCCTGGACCAAAGACATGGAAGGTTCATCTGACTGATGAGATGATCCGGAACTCGATTGATAATGGCGAACCGATTCCAGTTGAGGATGCTGGAGACTTTCTGACGTACGGAACGAGAATCTATCTCCGTAGACTAAAAAAATCCTTCAGCGTCGCGAAGCTCTATGAATATGTGAGTGTCGCTTTTGCACCACTTCTAACCTGGCAATTTCGGATTCTTATCAACGGGAACGAAGCAGTTGCGCCAGAGCTCCCTGCTGGCATTGTCCATGAGAGGTCGGGCGAAAGTTATTCAATCACATTGGTAGATCCTTACAGAGTCGAGGACAGAAAACCAGTAAGATTCTACAACAGAGGCGTTTTGGTAAAGCGAGAAGTAATCGGGAAACGCCCAACGCTTACAGGATTTGTCAACACCGATCTAGCCCTTGTTACGGGCAGAGGCGCTTATGTAGAAGACGATCAGTATCACAAGTTCAAAAAGTCTCTAGATTCGCTTGTTGAAGATATCCCAGACACCCCACACTATTCTAACGTCCTTGTCCAGAGATCGCTGAACAAACTTGCAAAGGTGTTAGAAAAGGCGCTGTCAACAGTTGAGATAACGCTGCCCGCCGAGTACAAGATAGTGAATGAACAGCAACTTGCAGCCGCCCAGTTCCAGGTCCAAATACCTGCAAAAGGAAAGGAAAAGGTAAGGCAAATCAAGATCATTACCGGTACTCCAAGACTCCCGAGGCAGGTGAAGGCCGCGAAGACGGCGTTCGGAACGGTTAAAGAAGCTCAACTCAGTCCGTCGGACCTTCCAGTGATGACGACGACTGATTCAATTATACTTAATCTGTCGCACCCTCATATTTCACAGCTTGCGAGCATACCTGGCATGTACAGAGACCTCACCCTCATGACTTTCGTCGCTGAAGGTTTCGTGGATCTGCTAGGAATTAAGAGCAAAGAGGAGTACAAAGAAACTGCCGATAAGGTGATTAGAGAAATGCTGAAGCTCTATGGCCAAGAGTCCGCTTCAAAGGAAGCAGAAGAGAAGGAACCTGAGAAACCTAAAGTCTCAGAAAAGTAGATTCTGTCGAATATAACACATAAATCAATTCAGTTCGCATTTTGCGGCGTGTCCACTCAAGTACTTTCGGAGAGACCAGTTGAGACAGAGGTCTCCACACTAGTCGGCAGGCCTCTCAAAAGGAAAGAGGACCTGAGGATACTTACAGGCCTCACATGCTATGTTGCTGATGTTAGGCTCCCACAAATGCTCCAATCTGCGGTTCTCAGGAGCCCATACGCACACGCAATGATAACGAACATTGACACTTCGAGGGCCAAAGGAATGCCTGGTGTAAAGTTGGTGCTGACTTCACGTGACATTTCAGGAGTTGCGGAACCTCTTTCGAGATACAAGTCTGTGGATGGCATCAGAATTGAAAGACCAGTATTGGCAGGCGATGAAGTAAGGTACTTTGGAGAACCAATTGCATTCGTTGTCGCCGACACCTATTATCAAGCAGTTGACGCAGTGGAAGAAATTAACGTTGAATATGCGCCGCTCGAGGCGGTGATAGACCCTGAGGAGTCGACGAAAAACGAGTCAGTGAAATGCCACACAGGTTTGAACACAAACATTGCGATTGTCGATAAGGTCGAATATGGAAATGTCACGGAGGCTTTTTCCAAGGCTTCAAAGATTGTGAAACTGGATCTCCTAAACCAAAGGCTTGCTCCATCGCCCATAGAACCTAGAGGCTCTGTTGCTAACTATGACGAGGGTCAGGCATTTCTCAATCTCTGGATTTCGACACAGGGTCCGTTCCAAACCAGATCACAACTCGCGACAATCCTCGGTATTCGAGAAAACAAGATACGCGTGTTCGCGCCCGATGTTGGAGGCGGATTTGGCGCGAAGCTCAGCCTCTACTCTGAAGATGTTCTAGTTTGCATCGCCTCGATGAAACTGAGGCGACCTGTGAAGTGGATAGAAACGAGATTTGAAAATCTGGCGACAATGACACACGGAAGGGGACAGCTTCAGCATGTTGAGCTAGCCTCAAACGACAAGGGGCGAATCCTGGGCCTCAGAGTCAAGTTGATCGGAGATGTGGGCGCATATACGAGCGAAGATTCGGCCGATGCGACCTTCACGCTTCGAATGTGCCCGGCTCAATATCGCATTCCGGCGTACATGGGGGAAGCAGCGATAGCGCTAACGAACAAGGTTCCACATGACGCCTACAGAGGCGCGTCGAGACCAGAGGCAACCT
>DAHVAI010000269.1 GCA_027314685.1 Nitrososphaerota archaeon
AATAGCAATGTTCCGATCAGCTAGTACATAGTCCGTCAAATTTGCTATCTATTGCCCTGAATAGTCATTCTTGAAAGAAAGCAGATATCGTACTTCAGAAAGCAGGCGCGTCAAGAGAGAAAGCGAATCAGTCGCGCAAAAGCAGGGCGACTGGAAGCAGTAGAATAAACGCCCCTCCCACAAGAAAGAAGGTCCCCCTGATGCTTATTGCTCCAATCAATACTCCAGCCAGGAGCGGTCCTATGGTGTAGCCCAGATCCTTGAACGTAGCTATGGCACCTGTCATAGCAACCTTGTCTTTACGCATTATGTCAGACATTCTGGAGTACAGCGCGATGAAGATCATGGTGTAGCTTACGGTGAATGCAGTCACGAGAACAATCGTGTAGTACAAGTTGCTCGAGAGTGGGATCAGTAGGGCAGTAATGGTGGTCAATACAACTGCTAGCGACAGCATCTTTCGGATTCCATGGGTGTCCATCAGGTGCCCCATGGGAACTTCAAGGCTCACCGCGGGGAGTAACGCAACCGTCAATATCACGCCTATGAGTGGAATGGATATTCCCTCGTCGTTCAGGAATAACGAAAAGAACGAGTAGTAGATGTTGATCAGGGCATAGAACAGGACTATCAGTATCACAGTCTTTACAAATCTTCTGTCGTGCATGTAGCCAGAGAGTTTGGAAACCTGGAGTTTCAGCGAGGCCTTTTCAGGTTTGGGCGTTTCCTTGAGGCGAATGGTGACAACCGCAAAGGCAGCCAAACTCGTCACACTCAGTACATAAAACGGCAGAAAGAATGATAGAATGGAGACTAGCCCTCCCACGATCGGAGATAGTGCTGAAGCAAGATCATTCATGTCGGAGAAAAAGCCCGTTTCCTTTCCTTTGACCGCTTTGTCCGTGTAGCTGAAGATGTACGCCCAAGAGGTGAGCCACAGAAAGGAGGATGCGAGCCCCCTTCCTACGCTCAGTAAGAGCAACGGAAAGATGCTATTTGTCTGTGGGTAAAGGAGCGCGAGCCCGGAGTAAAATAGCAGAACAACCTGCAGGACCCGCTTCATGTTCAACCTGTCCTCGATGAGACCGAAAGGAATGTTGAGGAAGATTCCCGCCATCGTAGTTACCGAAAGAATGAGTCCAGTAAGGAATGCATTTCCAGTAATGTGGTTGACGTAGATCGAAAAAACTGGAGATGTGACTCCCCAGCCAAAAGTATAGATGAAGAAAGCTGTGGAAACCGGCAGAATGACCTTGTTGAAGTTGCTGATGTGGCGAAGTTCGCCCAGCTCTTTGAACAGTTTGCTTCAACACTGGATAAAATTTCTACGTGTTTTAAGCTGCACTGATATCACAAGGATAGAATCGTGCATGTTCAGAATAGTAGAGGTTGCGATCAGCTACTATACGTGGAAGACTGCAACATTTCGATATGCGAGTCGGTTGTGATGCTTCAACTTGTAGGACGATTCCTCTCAAAGCGACGACTCTCGCTTTGCTCCCTTCTGGTATCCCTTCACCTTCGGCGAGTTCGGCAGACCATAGCTACGGGTCTAGCTCACGGTTGTCACGGTAGAGTTTCACTATTCCTCTTGTTTCTTTTGTAACCGCTTTTACCGCAGCTATGATACTGCCTGGCTCTCGAAATGAAAATTAGAAGAACGCGATAGAAACCACACTAGATCCCATCTATGATCAGATCCAGCAAATCAAGACTGTTTGCATAAGACTCTGGGGTTCATCTTTTAGGGCGCGATGCGCAAAGAGTCCTCTCGTTCGAGGTGAGAGTTCTGTAAAACCAGGGAAGACTGGTAATGAGTGGCGGACGTAATACAGCATAGACAGATAGCCGAAACATTTCAAATATAAGCGAAAAGATTTTACGGTTCAAAAGATTCCCTAATCAATAGAGATCCGATCTACCCACATGAAAAACAAGCACCGCGAATCAAAGCTCGCCATTAAGATTGAAAAGGCTGATCGAAAGCAAAAGATAGCAAAGGAGAAAGAAGCCAAGCCGCGAAAGGGATCGGGTCGATCCTCGCAGGGCGTACGCCCAATAAGCGAAGATCTTAGTTCTCAGTACGAGGAGGCTGAAGATGAGCTCGAAAGAGTCGGCCGGGGACCACATTAAGTCATGGCTTGGTAGAAGCACGTTGATTGTTTGATTATTCTCTTGGCTAAAAATCACAGAGCATGGAAGTGGAACTCTAGTATGGAAGCCTCGGACGGATTTAAGAATCTTCGGAGTAAAATCCCCGGCATCGAAAATTCTTAGGTGTGGTTGGAATGGGATTCAAGCTTACAGACGGAAAATCCGCCCATACATAATCCTATTTTCTCGATTGGGGGAAGTTACCCACTTTCTAACTAGCTAAGGAGAATATTTCGCAAATCGTTCTCAGTGACATATTCATTTAATCGAAAAAAGCACCAATTAAACGATTTTTTGCGACACGGGCATTACCTAGATAGAAGCTTCCAACTGCTCGTAATCGTCGGAATAATTGTCGCAATAAATCCTGAACTGTCCTCTAAGGAAATGAGGAAGCTTTACCGAAACAAATCTACTGCAATGTCTACATTTGTATTTGAACTCGCCTTTGAGGATTCTTGCTGACAAGACTTTATCACCATTTGTTAGTTACAAAGCAATATAGACGCAATCACAAGGATCCGATGAACCCTAGAACCGGAATCCGATGAACCCTAGAACAAGGAGTATAACGACCACGATGATTATGACCCCTAATACACCAATGCCGGAGTTGCTGTTTTTTCTTCGCAATAATGAATACAAAATTTTCACTACGTTCTCTTTGTGCAGCGTACTATAACTGTATGTTACGCAGTTCTAAGTGCAGCTTCGAGTTATTATTTCACAAACACCATACTGATCGATATAAATATTCGATAATTGACGGAAGAGGGTTGAGGAAATTTGACACTGCAATTGAATCAGGACAAGTGCGCTAGACAACTTCAAAAGTGCGTATTCCGTGAGTTATAAGATTCTGTTG
>DAHVAI010000087.1 GCA_027314685.1 Nitrososphaerota archaeon
AGAGAAATCAAAGGAAGAAACATTCTTTTCCTGATTCGGCTGATTCCAGTTTCTTCACTTGCTACTCCCAGCATCTTCACCCCGGCAGCGGACCCGATTACGTAAATCAATATTGCAGCTCCAGAGGGAATCAGAAGTGCAGTTTCCAAGTTGACGTGGAAAAAATAGTAGACCACTAGTACTGGAATGGTGCAACCAAAAAGAGAGATGAGCGCGCGATCTGGAACCTTTGTCTTTTCATTCAGATGATCCAATGCTCTTGGGAAACCTCCATCTCTCGACGCTGCGTAGAACACTCTTGACATGCCAGTAGTGTAGGCATTCATCGTTCCAAATATGATGAATACTGCTAGGAGCGCGGTCCCTGCAGCCCCGTATCGTCCAACAACATTTGAAAGAATCACCGCAAATGGTGCAATGTTCCCGCCAGCTCTGTAAGCATCCGTACCAATCGTAACAAAAGCTACAGATACGTACAGGATGCTTATCAAAACTACACTCAGAATAATGCTCCTATGAAAGTCCCTTTGCGGATTTTCAAACTCTTCTGCGACATTAGACACATTCTCGTAACATAAGTATGACCAAAAAATCAGAGCGGCGGCTGTGCCTACGGGAAGAAGGCCGTTTGGAAGAAAAGGTGAAAAGTTTTGTAGCTTCACGAAAAAGGCCGAGAAGACTATAGCTGCGAGGAGAAGTGCGATTATGCTTCCAATTGTAGCTAGTTGAACTTTGTTGCTAATTACGATGCCTCGATAGTTCACAATGAAGGCCGCAACGATTATTCCAGATGCGATAACGAAGGTCTCGAGACGATCCAGAGGAAAGGCGTATCCAAGATATGATGCAGCAATCAGAGCAACAGCTGGAGCTCCTGTTATGACCCAGAGTGCAAAGAGCCAACCAGTCACCGTAGCAACTCGTAGTCCAAATGCTTCCTTGGCAAATGAATAAACACCTCCAGATTCTGGCCGCCTTGCAGAAAGTGTAGCAAAAGTGAATGCGAATGGATAGCTTGCCATGGAAAGCAGTACCCAGGCGAGAATTGAACCAGGTCCCGCTATCTGAGCTGCTAGTCCCGGCAGCACAAGTATGCCAGATCCTAGAACAGAGCTCGCGTAAAGGGCAACCGCGTTCCGCAGTTTAATCGCTCTTCTAAGGCCACTTGATTCGTCGCTCATATCGAACCAGACTTTTTCGCTTTCAGAATAGAAGCTATTGACACTTGGTTTTAGCTCAGCTGACGCTGGTTCTTAAAAA
>DAHVAI010000270.1 GCA_027314685.1 Nitrososphaerota archaeon
AGGTAGGGCTGAGACGAATGGGTTGCGTAGAGCAAGCCCGCGATAATGGAGAATAGAAATCCGACTATAGTCCAAAAAGTTGGTGGAAGCCCTGTTTTTGCAAGAGCCCTTCCGATAGTATCAACTAATGGCTTGACCTGATTTCTTACTTTGTTTAGTACCAATTATCCCTGCGCGTATAATTCTAAACTGAAATACCTTTATAGAGTTGCGCCGAAGTAGGTTCTGTTTCATCTCGGGGAATTTCCTTGGGCAAAGTTGGAAAGGGTGTAAACTGTTCGGTGGGTGGTTGCAAGAATCCTGCAGAACGGTCAATCAGTCGGGATCAGATTGGATCTAGTGGACTATCCGTTTCGGGCGACAGAAGAGCATTCCTATGCCACGAACATTACAAGGTCTGGAAGAAAGGCACCAAGAAAGATCGAGACCTTGATCGGGTACGTTTTAAGTAATCTAGTTAAGTTCTTCTGGGTGTCTTGATGCGAGCATTACAGCTTCATTGTGATGAGGTAGAGTACAAACCAGTCAAGAAAGAAATCAAGCAAGCGGAAGAGTCTCCCATGGACGCAGTCGTGATCGGTGATTCTGTCTTGTACTTAATCAGCGTCGAGACAGGCGACGATGATTCGGTCGTTGAACAACTAGTTCAAGCTATGAGCAAAGCTGAATCGCAATTAAAATGCCGATCATTTATTATCTATCCATACGCACATCTAAGTTCTAATCTGGCCGCTCCTGAACTTGCCATCGAAATACTAAGAAAATCAGAGGTCAAGGGAAAAAGCCTTGGTTACACTGTTTATCACGTGCCTTTTGGGTGGAACAAATCGTTTACGATCAAAGTAAAAGGCCATCCACTTGCAGAACAATCAAAATTATTCACGCCGGTATCTCAGGCAACTGGCATTAAACCAGAAGAGAAAATCTCGGAAGCCCTCAAAGCTGAAGACTCGCTGAAATCGCAATGGTTTGTCGTCGATCTGGATGGTGATCTCACTCCGGTCGATCAATACGATTTCTCTAGCAGTAGGGCACTTGAAAAGCTAAAGAATTACGAGACCTCTAAAGTCAGAGCGGCGCAACAAGTGCCACCACACGTCAATTTGATGAAGAGGTTAGGCCTTGTTGATTACGAGCCTGCTTCTGACCCAGGGAACATGCGATACTATCCTAAAGGCAGAATGATCAAGTCTCTCTTAGAGCGATACGTGACACAGAGGGTACTCGAATACGGTGGAATTGAGGTAGAGACTCCCATAATGTATGATTTGGAACATCCGGCCCTCAAGAGCTATCTGAATCGATTTCCTGCAAGACAGTATTTGGTAAAATCAGACGACAAGGAGTATTTCTTGCGTTTTGCGGCATGTTTTGGACAGTTTCTGATAGCAAAGGACTTGCAGCTGACTTACAAGCATCTTCCGCTCAAGTTATACGAGCTTACCAGGTATTCGTTCAGAAGAGAGAAATCTGGTGAATTGGTTGGACTCAGAAGGTTGCGCGCTTTTACTATGCCAGACTGCCATGCAATTGTGCGAGACATGGAGCAAGCAAAAAATGAATTTCCAAAGCGTTTCGAGCTATCTCAGAGTGTTCTAAGGGAGATTGGGTTCTCAAATGACGATTACGAGCTTGCGATCAGGTTTACCGAAGACTTCTATGATGAGAATAAGAACTTCATTGCGTCGATAATAAGATTGCATGGACGACCAGCACTGGTCGAAATGTGGAAGGAGCGCTTTTTCTACTTCGTACTAAAGTGGGAATTCAACTTTGTTGACAATCTGGAAAAGGCCTCTGCGTTATCGACAGATCAGATAGACATAGAAAATGCAGAGCGGTATGGAATTCAGTACGTGGACGAGTCGGGGAAAAAGCAGTACCCACTCATTCTGCATAATTCTCCGTCTGGAGCCATAGAGCGAGACATCTACGGATTGCTGGAAAAAGCGGCGCGTCAGCAGAAGCAAGGGAATGTAGGGATTCTTCCGGCTTGGCTTTCGCCAACTCATGTCAGATTTATACCAGTTTCCCAGAAGTACTTGGATGATTGCAGTCAGTTTTCTGGCAAACTGGAACAGCAAGGCATTCGGGTGGATATCGATGATCGCGAAGAAAGTGTCGGAAAAAGAATACGCGAAGCAGAAAAGGAATGGGTACCGTACATAATCGTTATGGGTGAAAAAGAGATTTCGAATCCCAATAGTCTTAACGTGCGGAAACGAGGGAAAGGGGAGGTTGTTATGTCTATGGATGAGGTCATTCACGAGATTTCACTGAACCTCAAAGGAA
Source organism: Nitrososphaerota archaeon (assembly GCA_027314685.1). The sequence goes on from DAHVAI010000270.1 coordinate 2,293, forward strand.
AGCCCAACTTACCCTTACCACTCCCCAAAATGATGTCGAAGCGACCATCGTTTGAGATGACAACCTCTGAATAGAATTTCACAAGTGTCGAAGTGGTGAAATTTAGAAATCGGCATTTCCTAGTTGCTGGCCATGCTGTATTAGACGAAATAGTCCAAACCGAAAGGCAAAGGACACCAAGAAGAGCACTTGGCGGAGGAGTATGTTACGGCTCGATTGCAGTAAAGAGCCTTGGTTATCAACCGAAGATTATCACGCGAATTGGTAAGGACTTTCCACGAAAACACATCGATTACCTGCTCGCACATACTGGCGTGAATTTCGCCAAAAGTACAAAGCAGGGAGTGGAAACTACTCGTTACAGAATTGATACGATTGGTGACCAAAGGAATCTATGGCTTCTTGCAAAATCAGATGACTTGGCCCTTGAAGATTTTGCGAAAGCGACGAACAACTTTAGAGAAACTGGGTTTCTGATTCTCAATCCTGTAGCAAATGAAGTCTCACTCGACTTGTTGCGCGAGGTTTCAAGCAAATTCAAGCAAGTTCTTGTTGATTCTCAAGGTTTTGTGAGAAGTTTTGATCCCAAATCCGGACTTGTTTCAATCAAAGTAATCTCTGATTGCTCCTGTTTGTCTGGAGTTTTTGTGTTGAAGGCAGATCGAGATGAATTATATTGTTGGACGGGAATTCGCAACAAGAAGAAAGCAATTGCCAAGTTATCAAAGTATGTCGATAACATTCTTCTCACTTCATGGAAAGGACCTGTCGAACTCTACGACGAAGATAAGAAGGTGTTTAGAACGATTCCGCTTCAAGTTAAAGTGAAGGACACGACGGGTGCAGGCGACATTATGCTTGCTGCATTTGCAGTTAGGTACTTGGAAACCAGGAGCTTTAGCGACGCGGTGGAATTTGCGACCGTCGCGAGCTCACTCGCTACTCAAAAAATTGGTGTGAGCAAGGCAGTGCTTTCGCGCAATAGAATTCTCTCGAACCTGGCGTAATCTATCTATTCTTGGTTCCTTAATTTATCAGCAATACTGACAAATCTACCGTGTTCTTGCACAGAAATTGAGGTTCTAACACTCACTCTAAGCCCCAGCGATCGGAAAAACTGAAGAAGTTCTCCGCCACTTATCGACTTCACTTTGCCTTCTCGGATCAATCTTGATAGTTGCGGTATCAGCGTTGCAATTTGCGTTGGATAGGAACTTTCTGCAGCAGTCAAGACTTCATCACCGCGTTCTACGAGTGATTTCAATAGAAGCTCTCGATCTGTAGGCGCCTTTGGTTGCTTGGCGGCGAGCTCCTCTTGAGCCCTCTTTGCGAGGTTGATGTTGGCACGTTTGCGCAGCTCGACCATCCTTTTCGCATTAATCATTCTAAGATCTGCATCTTCAGACTCCTGAGGAGAACCATCACTCATCGTGCGAAGCGAGTCACTAGATAGTAGATTCTTTCTTTAAGCTTTTAGTGTCTTGGATTTGATTATCTGAACAACATGATATCTATA
>DAHVAI010000271.1 GCA_027314685.1 Nitrososphaerota archaeon
CATAGATAGTTTTCCATCAAAGATGAAATGATTTAACGGTCGGTAGGACGGTTCGTAAGGACTGTTTTGTCTTGAATATTAGGAAAGGGATCTGAAGAAATCTTCCTTCGAAGTTATCATATGTGCTTTCGACAGATGCAACGATTTAACGTTTGTGAGTGCGGGCTAGTTGCTTCTAGTTTGACGAGAAAAAGGGATATACTCGCAAAACTTCGTCAAGGGCACAATGGCAAGTCTGATAGTTCAAGACTTGAAGAAGTCCTTTGGCAAGTTCCAAGCTGTCCTGAATGTTTCCTTCGAAATTAAAGATGGAACTCTAATGAGCTTGCTCGGGCCAAGCGGGTGCGGAAAGACAACGACAATCCGATGTATTGCCGGTTTGGAACGACCTGACACCGGTTCGATAATAGTAGGCAATGCAGTGATCGTCTCAGACAGAATTTTCGTGCCACCAGAAAGACGCAACATGGGAATGGTCTTTCAATCATACGCTATCTGGCCACATATGAGCGTTTTTGATAACGTGGCGTATCCGCTAAAGATACAGAAGAAGAACTCTGAGGATATCAAGACTAGAGTCCACGAGGCTTTGGAGCTGGTTAAGCTAGGTGGCACTGAACACAGATCGGCTACAATGCTGAGTGGAGGAGAACAGCAAAGAGTTGCATTAGCTAGAGCGCTGGTATCAGAACCAAATGTGCTCTTGCTAGACGAACCTATGAGTAACTTGGACGCCCGCCTGCGTGAGAGCATGAGACACGAGCTAAAAGGCTTGCAGAGACGACTAAAAATTACCACCTTGTATGTTACACATGATCAAACTGAAGCATTATTCTTGTCAGATCAAATCGGAGTCATGGAACGAGGAAAACTAATCCAGACAGGGACTCCTAGAGACATATACAGTAATCCGGTTAATGAAATAGTTGCAAATTTCGTCGGAGCCTCAAATCTCATCGAGGGTGTGGTGGAGAATCAATCCTCCGAAATTGTAAGGGTCGACACTAAATTCGGAAGTTTCAAAGTTCGTTCAAGCAATCCAATCAAAGAATCCACGAAAGTCGTCCTATGCATCAGGCCGGAAAACGTAGTCCTGAGTCCAAAAAGGCCTGATGAGAATTGTTTTGTCGCGACAACTGCGACAGCGAATTATATGGGAAACTACACCGAATGCGAGGTCGTTGCGGGTGAAAAAAGAATCAGGGCTCGTGCGAGCGAGGACGTTTCTCTGGAAAAGGAACAAGAGATATGGGTCCAATTCCCAAGCGAGAAACTCATAATCGTTGAAACCACGACCTGACGGCTCGTCATCATGAAAAAGTTAAAGCAGTGCATTAGTCAGAAAAATCAAGTTTAGTATTTAGAGAGTAATTCATACTACCTGAATTGAGAACCAATCAAGTCGCGAATCTATAAATAGAACAAAATCTTGCCGAACACTTGTAATGATTTTTCCTCTAGCAAAAAGGTCAGGAATGAGCACGTCCATCGCAATAGTTGCGATTGTAATTGCCTTTCTTGTGGGTGTGGGCGGAACATATGCAGTGACTACTTCAATTTCTTCGGGAAAAACTACCACTTTTATTAGCACATCCACTATAACTCAAACGGCCACTTCCACTTTCAGCTCAACAGTCACTCAATCTACGACAGTGACATCTATTACTTCCTCTGCTTTGTACGATCAGATTCTATATCAGCAAGCATTGAAGGAAGGTGCACTCACGATTTATGGAAGCATGGATGCAGATCAATTCGTATTTCTTCAACACGCGTTTTCAGCACAATACCCCGGCATCACGGTAAACTATGTCTCACTAAATCCACCACAGGCTTACACAAGGATCACTTCTGAATTGCAGGCACAGAATTATTCTGCAGATCTTATTCTTTCCAGCACTCCTACTTTGTACACGATGGAACTCCAAGGTTATATTCAGAAATACGTTTCCCCAGAAGTCAGCGCCTTCCCAAGTGTAGCACTGGATCCTCTCAACGGAACGACTCCAATACTAGAGCTTAGCATAGGTTGGTGGTATAATACAAATCTCGTATCTAGCTCGCAGGTGCCGACAACGTTTGCTGCCATGTCCTCAGCCCAATATAAAGGACAGATCGAGTTGAACGACCCGACAACAGGTAGCACATACACACAGTATTGGGCTGCACTGGCGGGAATACTCGGAAACTCTACTGTTCTTAACTTCCTTCAGACACTCGAAACCAATACTAGCCCCACTGTAATATCTGCATTCGCAAGTTGTGCGAATGATGTTGCAAGTGGCGCCCACGCATTCTGTCTAGGCGGATTCATGCAAGATGCTGCTCCGGATATTCAAAGTGGCGCGGCCTTGAAATATCTACCAATGCCAAACGTACCAATAATGATCGAAACCTCGAATTTCGGTATCATATCCAACGCAAAGGATCCTGCCGCGGCAAAATTGTTTGTAGATTTCGCTGCTTCTCCAATCGGCCAACTCACTCTAGGCAACATCAATGTAAGAACGCCAGTCAGCAGGACGGTCAATGCAACATGGAGTGAGGTAAACGTGATCAATACTTTCGCGCCCGGGGCCACCGTAGCGTACTTCCCTTCAGTGAGCATAGCTCAGAACTCCCAAGCATGGGGGGCTATTTTCAAGAACATGGGCTATTAGGCACAACAATGTGATCTAGTAGCGCAATGCGCAAACTATCTCTGCCCAGCTTACCAACTCTGATTCTTGGACTCGGAGTTGGAGCACTGGGAGTATTCATAGTCTATCCTATCGTTTTCACACTCTTTGGTAGCTTCTGGAGCTCAAGGCCTGGATTCCCTGGTCATTTCACTTGGAACAACTATCTGTCTGCATTCGGGCATGGTGAAGTTGTACCTCTCGTCTTCAACACAATTCTCTTCGCGCTCGGATCATCCATCTTAGGTATTGTCATGGGATTACTGCTGAGCGTGATTACTGTCAGAACGAACACACCATTTCGTAGGTCTCTCTTTTATCTTCCATTCTTCCCGCTTGCTTTTCCTGTTTTTATCACCAACTTGGCTTGGATTTACCTCTTTAGTCAGCGAGTAGGTCTCATCAATATTGCTCTAGGGTACCTGGGTCTATCAACATCAACGTTCAACATCTACAGCTGGCCTGGAATGATTTGGGCGGGTGGTATGGCGCTTGTGCCAATTTCGTACATCACAATATCAGCTTCTTTGAGAAACATGGATCCTTCACTAGAGGATGCCAGTAGGATGTCTGGTGCTGGAATTGGCTCCACACTTGCAAAGGTGACAATACCGCTGATGGTACCTGCCATTCTGTCAGCATTTATCCTTGATTTCACTATAACCGCGGGTGTCTTTGAAACTCCAACTATGATAGGAATACCGGCTAGGATATCCGTCTTCCTATCTAGTATCTATTACAATGTAGATTCGGTGGTCCCGCCGAACTACGCTCTTGCGAGTGCAAATTCTTCGCTTATACTTGTTATAGCTTTGATACTAGTGCTCGCATACAACAGATCTCTACGCTCATCCAGAAAATACGAGGTCGTTTCAGGGAAGGGGTTTTCGTCAAGAGTCCTACCACTAGGTCGCTGGCGTTTCGTTTCCCTTGTAGGTATGCTTGCTTATCTCGTGGTTGGCTTGATTCTTCCATTCGTAACCATAATCATACTCTCACTGGTTCCCATCTGGCTCCCTTACAATCTATTCAATCATATAGGGCTGAGTAATTTTCAGTATGTTTTCTCCAATACCTCGGGCATGGTACCTACAATTGTAAATAGCGCGATCAGTTCAGTCTTCGCAGCTACAATAATCACTCTTGTTTCTTTCATACTGGTCTTTGTTGCTCGAAGAACGAAAATAAGGGGCCGCGGGTTATTGGAGGCATTTGGCATGCTACCAATAGCGATGCCCGCACTCGTTATAGGGTTCGGGTTATTGTGGGCTTTCCTGACCATAGGCAGAGAAATCTACGGAACTCTAGCGGTGATGGTAATCGCGTTATCACTAGCCTTCATACCACAGGGGATGAGATCCCTAAGTGGAGGTGTCATTCAGGTTCAGATGGAGCTACAGGAGGCTTCTCGAGTCTTCGGTGCTGGTATGATGGCAACGATGAGGCGTATCTTTTTTCCGATTTTGAAGCCGAGTCTTATCGTAACTTGGTTGTATGTTTTCATTGTCACGTTTACTTCTGTAGCTCCAGTTGTTTTGCTTTCGACAGCACACACCGGGCTTTTCGCTGTATTTCTGTGGAGTTTATGGTCGTCTGGAGAAATACCTCAATTCGCTGCTGGCAGCATGTTTCTCTTCGCCATCGTCTGGAGCCTGATTCTTGCACTTGTTTTCGCCCAACGAAGAATTGAAAAGTAATTTGACTAATCTACATAGAGACATCTACATGAAAGCTAAACAATCTTTACTGATTTGATTCAGAAACACACTACGTACATTGAATACGAATATATAGAAAAATATCAGATAGGTCTTCGTAGAACGTCAAGAATCATTTTCAAAGCAGAAGAGGCATGGATTACAACACAGCTGTAGCAAGTTACGCCGAGACTCCTCTAAGTAGAGGGAGAAAAGAGAAGGGAGAATTCATTCTCACTGCGGAGCAATGTCTCTCTTGGGCTACTAGATTGACTCTCGAAAAAGTAGGTCTGAATATCCAAGATCTGAAAGACCAAGGACTTGCTGTAGCGGGGCCACTTATTCACATGTCGGAACTGTGGACCGGAGAAATCGCAGAGATTCTTGGAGTGACACCTAAGGTGTTGATCAGGAGCGATCATGGTGGCGCCTCTGCTCCAAATTTGATTTTACAGTCTAGTCTGATGATTAAATCAGGCTTGGTCGATATGGTGCTTTGCGTGGGAGGGGGGGCTAGGAAATGGTCAGAGGCTAGAACGGTCTCACCTCACCAGTACGGGATTGACTTTGAAAAACCATATGGAATGGACGGACCAAATACAAAGTTCGCTCTTATCGCACAACGGCACTTCCATCAGTACGGCACAAAGTCAGAGCACTTTGCAAAACTCGCGATAACCCAACGAAAACACGCGTCTCTCAATCCAAATGCCTATCTCAAGAACCAAATCACAGAGAAAGATTATATGGAATCGCCTCTGATCTGCAGTCCCCTTAGAATGCTGGATTGTTCCATCGCAGTCGATGGCGCAGCCGGTTTCTTGATTGCAAGCAAGGAGAAGGCTAAGAAGTTGACTGACAAGGGCGTTAGCGTGGGTGGCTGCGGAACAATTTCAAACTATAGAGAAGGTTCTGATCTTTCTCCAGATTATACAGTGACCGGAGTGAAATTAGCTGCCAAAACAGCATTTGATCAAGCAGGACTAACTACAAACGACCTTTCACTAGTGCATTGTTATGATGACTACAATATAATGACGTTGATTCAGCTTGAGGATATTGGTCTTTGCAAGAAAGGAGAAGGAGGAAACTTCATCGATAAAACTGACCTTTCCTACCAAGGAGATCTCCCTCTCAATACAGGCGGAGGTCTCTTATCTTCCGGACAGATACCAGGCGCGGGGAGTTTCACTGGAATTGTCGAAGTCGTGAGACAACTTGCAGGCGAAGCTGGTGCTAGACAAGTAAAAGACAGTCGGACCGGATTGATGACTTCATTCGGTGGACTGGGTTACGACCTTCATGTAATCAATGCAGCGGCTGTGCTGTTGACGAACGAGAAGTGATTTTATGACTGCAACCCAGGAGATTCCACTTCCGAGCGTGGACCCACTTACAAAACCATTCTGGGACGGAACGAAACAACATAAGCTAATGATGCAGAGATGCTCAAAATGCAGGAGGTTTCACTGGCTTCCTTCTCCAAGCTGTCAAACATGTGGGAATTCCGAGCTTGTGTGGGAACAGCTCAAGGGCATGGGTACAGTTAACACATTTACGATTGTGCACAAGGTTGTCAGAAACACGGCGTTCGAAAAGAAGACTCCGTACCTGATCGCAGTAGTAGAACTCGACGAAGGGCCAAGAATTGTAACGAACATTGAATCAGAAGATTTGGTCCAAGTGAGGATAGGGAGCAGGGTGGAGGTGACGTATGACGACCTCACATTAGAAGTTTCATTACCCAAATTTAGAATTGTTTAGAGCGCTAGTGGGCACTGGGCCTCTTAAGACTCATTTTGATGTCTGCCGCCCTAACACCTTGCCCTTCTTTGAGAACGAACAATGGATTGATATCGAGCTCAGAAATAACACCCTCAAGGTCCGAAGCGAGCCTAGAAAGATTTGAAATTGCATCTGCTATAGCTCGGATGTCTGCCTTCGGAGTTCCCCTAAATCCATAGAGAATGACTGAACCTTTGACTTCGTTGATCATAGAACTAGCGGTTTCTACGGATACGGGCGCGAGTCTGATTGACAGATCGTCGAGTACTTCGGCAAACACACCGCCGATTCCATAAATGACACAGGCACCCATATGAGGATCGACTCTAGCCCCAACAATGACCTCTACTCCTTCCTCTTGTTTCTGAATTAGGAATCTCTTTGAAGCGGGATTATCAACGGCCTGTCTTGTGGTTAATTCATTAAACGCAGAAGACAATTCACTTTCATTTCTAATGTTGATTTTCACCAAATTGGCCTCCGTTCTATGATACAGACCCTCGGCCTTCAAGACAACTGGATATCCAATCCTGTTCGCTGCCTCTAACGTCTCTCTTTGATTCTCGACAGTTTCAGATTTCACGGTTACAATACCGTACTCACGCAAAATACTTGAAGCAACGTCGAAGGAAAGTAGGCCTTCTGACAAATTCTGCCCGATTATATCCCTAACACGAGAGCGTTGGTGCTTCGCGACTTGTTCTTTGTATTTACCCGACCCTGAAAAACTGTTGACTACAAGTTTAATCGCAGCGAGCGCATTTTCCGCTCCTCCAATAACAGCTATTTTATCGTCAGGCACAATACTTTCGGATTTTATTGGAGTGTAGCAAACTATGGGAATGGATGATAGCTGAGCAGCTTTCTTAATTTGTTCATAGAATTCTGGTACCTGTTGTTCGAATAACGGATACCTCACTAGGATCCAGTCGTAATTGCCATCTTCGTTTAGAATTTTGATTACAGTCGAAGAATCAGAGACAAGCAAGAGCGGCTGTAGATCAAAGGGATTTTTGAGTCCGGATCGCGGCACTTTCAGAAGCCTGGACAGGCTTTCACGGGTATAATCTTTGGGTGTTGTAAGCTCTAGATGGAGTTTCTCAGAACAATCGGAGATCAAAACGCTCAAGCCACCGCTGAACATCGCAACTGCAACCCTAGACCCTCTTGCAGAAGGTTTGAGCTTCAAGAGTATCTCTGCCGTGTCCAACACTTGTTCAATACCTTCGGCCCAAACGACACCGAACTGGGTACACATTGCTTGGAATATACGAGCGTTTGTCGCCAGTCTTCCGGAATGAAGAGCCACTGACTCACTGCCTTTTCTAGATTGACCCATTTTTAACATGATTATCGGTTTGCCCCTTTCCTTGGATGATTGGAAAAGTTCTTTGAGTTCGCCACCACTCTCTATTCCTTCAATAGCAAGCACAATGATGCTCGTGCGCTCATCTGCAATCAAGAATCGTAGGAAGTCGGGTAGCTTTGTTACCGTCTCGTTTCCTGTAGATATGATGTACGAAAAGCCCATGTTGCGCCTTATTCCATATCTGTAAACATAACTCATGATCCCACCGCTCTGAGAGATTATTCCGATACCTTTGGTCGACGAAGGTATCGGAACGCTCGGGAACCAACAAGGAGCGATCCCTTCAGTGTTCACAAATCCTGCAGAATTCGGTCCAACGACTGTCATTCCATACTTTAGAGCAGTCTCTCTAATCTGTGATTCCATCACTTTTCCAGCATCGTCAATTTCGCCGAAACCGGTTGCGAAGATGACAGCGTACTTAATTCCACATTCGCCACAGCTCATCAGAACCTCAGTCACACGCTCTCTCGAAAGGTTAATGGCAGCACACACTACTCCTTGAGGAAGGCTTTGGACATCTGGATAGCACTTTAGTCCATAGACTTCAGAATATTTTGGATTTACGGGAAAGACTTCACCTTTGAAGAATTTCTTGATGTTCGGATAAATTCTGCTGTCGTTTGGTGATGCTCCAATTAGAGCAATAGACTTGGCGTTGAAGAACTCACGTATGTTTTCAACAGTAGTTGATGTCATTTTGTGCTGGTCAGTATTCGTTTCTATAAGTTCCTTTTAAAACCTTCACGGGAAAAAAGTCTGTCAAGCAATTCCGAAAACCTTTATTTCAAATCGAATACACTCGATAGAATCAACAATGCAGAGCACCGAACAAATCGTCAAAGAAGACCTTCTCTACATTGGCAAGAGTGTACCAAGGATTGACAGTCGAGAGAAGGTGACCGGTGCTTCAGTTTACTCTGTTGACATGAAACTGCCGCACATGCTACACGCGAAGTTTTGTCGAAGCACTGTTCCACATGCCGAAATAACCAGGATCGACACTAGCAAGGCTTCTCAGATACCCGGCGTGAGGGCGATTGTGACGGCAAAGGATTTTCCGAATGTTCTACTGGGCGCGGGTTTGAACGATACTCCGATTCTAGCAAGAGACAGAGTTCGCTACGTCGGGGAAGCAATAGCGGCAGTTGCGGCCGAAACCGAAGAGATTGCTATGGAAGCGGTAGAAGCAATCAAGGTTGAATACAAAGAACTTCCTGCAATATATGATCCAGAAGAGGCAGCTAGTGAACATCCGAGAGTAATCATTCACCCTGATCTCTTCAAATACAAAATTGCCCAGAGGCTACCTCCGAATATCGATCAGAAGTTACCCAACGTCTGCAATCATGTGAAAGTCCGAAAGGGTGATGTAGAGAGCGCCTTCAAAGAATCAGATGTTGTCATAGAAAGCAGATTCACAACCCACTTGGTTCACGCAGTCCACATGGAACCGATAGCAGCTTTGGCCAGAGTTGAAAATGACGGGACAACAACAGTCTGGTCTCCAACTCAGTCAGTCTACAGGACTAGATACATGCTTTCTGAATGTCTCGGAATTCCACAAGACAGGATACGAGTGATTTCAACCGAAATCGGCGGCGCGTTCGGAAACAAGCTCAACGTGTTGCAATGCGAAGCTGTTGCTGCCATCGTCTCCGCGAAGACCAAGAGACCCGTGAAAATGCTCTTGACACGCGAAGAAGTTTTTAGCACTACAACTACAAGGCATCCGTTCACAATTCTGATCAAAGACGGCGTCAGAAAAGACGGCCGAATAATCGCGAGAAAGCTCACAACATACCTCGATGGTGGTGCGTACTCCGGCGGATCTGGCGTCTCAGTCGCGCGAAATGCAGTTTTTGGCTCTGTGAATATCTACGATATACCAAACATCACCATCGACAACTATCGGGTCTACACTTCTAGAGTGCCAGCCGGAGCCTTCAGAGGTTATGGCACGATGCAGGTGTGCTGGGCGATAGAATCTCAGGCTAACATCATTGCTGAGAAGCTCGGACTGAATCCGGTAAAATTCAGGCAGCTGAATCTGATTCCAGAGGGCAAATCCAGTGCAATAGGAGAAACGATTCAAGGGCAAACGGTAGATTACTGCTTGGAAGAGCTCATGAAAATCTTCGACATCACCAAGAAGAGTGAAAGTGGTTATCCGTGGAAGATCGGCAAGGGCATCGCGATTTCAGAAAAGCATAGCGCGGAACCTGGTGCTTGCGCGACTATCACTTACAGGTACGATGGAGACGTTGACGTTTGGGTAAGCGTGGACGAAATAGGACAGGGAACTCAAACTGGAATCGCCCAGATAGTGGCAGAAGAATTTCGAATACCGATTGAACGGATAAGGGTGAGCAAGGGAGACACGTACCTTACCCCGTACGACTCCGGAGCACTATCCAGCAGACAACTGTACAACATTGGAAATGCTGCTATTATGGCTTGCAACGACCTAAAGAAGAAAATTCGCGAGACCTACTCAAAGAGATACGGAGGAACAATAGAAAATCTCGTTATAGCAGACGGCAAAGTCTCAGGGCCAGATGGAAAGTCTGTGCAAATCTCCGACCTGTATGTGAAGGGCAAGTCAAGGTACGGAGTGTTCCTAGAAGACGGCGGAGAATTCATCGGAACCGGGACTTGGTTTGTTGAAACAGGAGATCTAGACAGCCAGACTGGCATGGGTACAACGTCTAGGATAAACACTGCGTATACTACTGCAGCCACAGGCGCCGAAGTTGCCGTGAACCAAGAGACCGGACAGATCAAGATATCAAGAATCGTCACCGTTGTGGATGTCGGACGAGCAGTCAATCCAAAGCTTGTGGAGGGGCAGATAGAGGGAGGATTGTCAATGGGAGTTAGCACTACACTATATGAAGAAATGCTCATTCAGGATGGCAAGGTATTGAATCCTGATTTCAAAGACTACAAGATGCTAAACTCAAACAACGCCTTTAAAATGGATGTGAAACTCCTTGAGATTCCAAGCCGAGACGGTCCGTTCGGCGCGAAGGGTGTTGGGGAAATAGGCATCGTTGGGGTTGCACCCGCATTGGCAAACGCTGTTTACGATGCCGTAGGTGTCAGAGTAAGAGATCTACCGATCACCGCAGAGAAAGTTCTGAAAGTTTTAGTTTCCAACACGAGTCGATGAATCTTCGACAGTATTCAAAATTAGTGGAATATTTCAAGAATCAACAAATCCTTAAAATGAATACACGAAGGGAATTTTAGGCTTGACACAAGTTCTACTCGAAGAAGAGAGGTCTTGGATAGGTAAGCCGATCCCAACTGTCGATGGAGTGGAAAAAGTCACCGGGCGTGGCGTATACGCATACGATCTTAGTTTTCCGAACATGCTATATGCCAAAGTGAAGAGAAGTACTGTCTCACACGCCTACATTGCGAAAATCGACACTTCCAAGGCAAGTGCTATGTATGGAGTTAGAGCAATTCTTTCGGCTACCGATCTCCCTGACAAGCGATTTGGAAAGGGTCTGATGGATGCAGCCGTCCTTGCTAGAGAAAAGGTGAGGTATGTCGGAGAGGGAGTCGTAGCAGTCGCCGCTGAAAGCGAAGATATTGCGACCGAAGCACTAGATGCGATAGACATCGAATACAAGGAAATTCCTGCTATATACAACCCAGAGGAATCTGCGAGTGAAAACCCCAAAGTCTTGATTCATGAAAAACTCCAAACATACGAACGGAGCAAGGAAGGCCCATATGTGATCAACCTCCTGCCTAATAGGCCGAATGTGAACTGCTACTACAGAGTGTTGAACGGTGATGTGGTTGAAGGGTTCAAGAAGGCAGATTTCATAGTAGAGAATGAGTACCGGACTCCTAGGACACACCACTACCATACTGAGCCGATATCCTGCATAGCAAAGCCAGAACCAAATGGCTCTGTTACGATTTACACCGGTGGACAAGAAGCCCATAAAATACGAAAAGTAGTTTCAGTTTCTCTCAACATTCCAGAATCGAAGATCAAGATAGTCATTCCGAACCACGTTGGAGGCGCGTTTGGAAACAGAGCTTCTGGCCGAGAGGAGGCACTCTGCGCGGCTCTTGCCCTGAAGAGCGGAAGAGCAGTCAAATTCAAACTAACCAGGGAGGAAGTCATGAATTCAACAACAAGCAGGCACGCGGCGGTTGTCAAGATAAGGGACGGTGTCTCAAAGAACGGGGATATAGTCGCTAGAGACATGACGGTGTTCCTTGCGGGAGGAGCGTATTCCACAGAAGGCATAACCGCTGTTCCAAATGCAGCCCGAGCTTCCGCATCGACGTACTACATTCAGAACTTCAGAGCTCAGATATTTCGCACTTACACAAATGAGATGGAGGGTGGTGCATTTAGGGCGTTCGGCTACACCTATCTGATGTTTGCAGTCGAGTCGCAAATGGATGATGTGGCACAAAAACTTGGAGTTGATCCAATTGAAATGCGAGAGAGACATATGCTGAAAGAGGGACAGAGAAGTGTTTCAGGAGAAATCGTTACAGGTGATTCTCTGGACGCTTGTCTCAAAAGCGTGCTCCAGGAAATTGCAAAACCTGCAACCGAGCAAAACGGGGACAAAAGATGGTTGCAGGGCAGAGGTTTTGCTATTGGGCACAAAGGGGTTTACGGGAATTTTCCGACGGTTGCCTACGTAAAGTACTCTTCCGACGATACAATCGAGGTTCAAGCCGGTATATTCGATGTCGGCCAAGGCGCTCGGACGGTAATGATGCAGCTGGTCGCAGATCAATTTAGGCATCCCCTGAAAGGCGTAAGATTAACTCCACAGAATTCTGATAGCATTCCTCTCAGCCCAGGCGCCACCGGAAGCAGGCAGACATTTCATTCGGGAAATGCTATCATGGCTGCATGCAACGATTGCAAGCGCCAAATA
>DAHVAI010000283.1 GCA_027314685.1 Nitrososphaerota archaeon
CATTGGTCTATACGGTATTGATTGTGCTGATGTGCGCTGCTATATTTGGTATCGCTTACTTTAAACTGTCAGGGAAGGGCCTTGTGCCAATAACTGCAAGAAGACGCGCTCTTACAAAAATCGTCTCGGTCGTCATCATAATAGTTCTTGTTGGTAGTATTGGAACGCTTGCTTACTACGGGATCAACTGGAACAACAACTGGCTAAGTTACCAGTGGACTCCACAAATTCAAAAGCAAATTTCCGTGACAAGGTGGGCAGCCGGCATTTCCAACATTAACACAAGTAATGTGGCTAACGTTCCAACTGGAAATACGACGCAGATGCTCTCGCTCATCAGAGAGTGGGACACTAACGCTTCGTTGATTAGAAGCCAATCGCAGATTGGGGTAAACTATCTCTCCATACCTAACGCCGAGATAGTCGATCTGAATCAGCAACAATACTGGATCCAGCCCACTACAATTTCTTATCCGCCCGGTGGGACAGGCTGGATTAGTGAACACCTGATTTACACACACGCTGATAGAATTATAGTCCTGAACGCACACACAGGACAGTACACGTCTCTCACCGAGGCCCTCGGTCTGCCGCCGAACTCTCAGATTGACAATCCGCTGATTTACTACGGAGAGCAAGGAGGATTCAATAACAATGTGTACGTCAATGTCCAAAACGAGCCTCCGCAGATAGGTAACGTTAGCTACGTGGGACAACCAGATTACGTTCTGTCAGGAGCGCAAAGGTCGTTCTGGTTCTTCGTGCAAGGCCCCGCTACATGGGGTTTCGCCTTCAGCCCGCCGCAAAACAGCATTTCGATGCTGTTCAACAGAGACATATACAATCGGGTAGGTGCGACTCTCATAAACGGACTCGTGGTTGACCCACAGTCATACTTGGTGACTAATGGAAGCAAATTATACTATGCTGTCCAGGTGTACATAGATTATCCACTTCAGACCGGGTTCGCACAATCTGACTATCTCAGGAATTTCGGTGTCGTGCTGGTAAATGTTAATACTGGAACCATGCATCCGTATTTAGTAGATAATTCAACTGGGTTTCTCTCTTCCTTCTTTAAGCAGTATTATCCAAACTGGAATCAATCTCCGCCCAGCTGGCTTGTGCCGCAGTTGCGCTATCCTGAGCAGCTCCTAGGTACACAAACTAGTCCAGGACAGCTTGACGCGAGTTTTGTGTACCACGTGAATAGCCCGAGTACCTGGAGATCTGGTTCTGACTTTTACGAAAGGCCGTCCACCACTCCTGTGTATTATGTGCTCGTGAATCAAGGAAACACAATTTACTATGTTGGATTGCAACTCGCAGAATTCATGAATTCACCAGGACACAACCTTGGCGGGGTCTACATAGCATACGGCGGCTCCAGACTAAACCAAATTTCACTTTACCAAGTCAGTACAAATTCAAACTCGACAAACAAGATCATCGGCCCCAAAGCTGCACTGCAGGCTCTTGATACAAACCCTCAGATCAGAGACCAGTTGACCCTGCTTACAAATCCCACTTTGGGCAATGTCCTGCCTTATCTCTTAAACTCCCAATTGTATTACTTTATCCCAGTTTACGTTAACACAGGAGCCTCATCTGCAGTGATAACCAAACTTGCATTCATGGTCGTAGTCGATGCTACGAACGGCGTATCGGCTTTCGGCAGTAGTGCTAGGCAGGCTTATGTATCGTTGCTCTCCAGTGAAAACGTTACTGTACCAGTCACGATCATTAGCAACAACACAGTTACAGCCCAGACGGTTACTGATTCGTTTACCTCACTTGGTTACACGATATCGAATCCGAGCTTCGTCAACGCGAACATTGGATACCAGACTGCTACTATCAACTTGTCCAATGCTACCGCTGCAAGTGTGAATACGACCGTGAAGAGCTTCATACAAGAATATGCTGTGCCTAACAACATTCACGCAATATACGAGTGGACGAATGGTGCAAATGCGACCAATTTTGGGATAGTAGTCAATGTCAGCGGGTTGTTTGAAGCTTACTACATCGTAGTCAAGTGAGTGAAAGAATGCGTGTAACCAGTTGATAGAAGACAATCAGATGGTCTGATTTTCGAAGGGAAACCGAATAATCAGTGAGAAAAACTCCAAAATGGCCAAAGGGGGGCTCTTTATGATGTTCGATACACGTGACGATATGAAGGAGCTTTGCAAAGAATACTTCCGTTTGGTCCCCTCTATAACGGGAGAGACGCTACTTGCAAAGTAGGTGGCGATGGAGGGTGAAGCCAACTTCATATTTTGTTCTCTAAGCACTTTGCCATGCCCGCAAATGTTGCATATGCAAATATCAGCATCGATGTTAATCACGCAAGCTGACAACCTACGATTCTATGAGCATGGCGAAATCAATTCCTCCCCATAAAACTCCTCTCACTGGATAGAAACAGCTCAACTATTCGAACCCAGAAGTTGGTCCGTTTTGGCTGCCATGATGAAATCGTTTCTATGCAACCCTCTGATCTTGTGCGTCCACCACGTAACGGTCACTTTTCCCCATTCAGTCAGTATCGCAGGATGATGGCCTTCCTCTTCAGCGATCTTACCAATTTTGTTTGTGAACGAAAGTGCCTCAGTGAAGTCTTTGAATTTGAAAGTGCGTTCTAGGCGTTTGATTCCATCCCTTTCGACAATAGACCAGCTTTCTACTTTCGGATGGAGCGTCGCAATTTCATCAGAAGTGACAGTCGGTTCGCCTGCGCGACACGCAGTGCATCTTGTCTGGGCTAGCTGTTTTTGTTCCATTTGGCGAAAGCTCCATGAAGAGACAATCTGACCCGCTTATTATTTCATCGGATGGGTCTGCTTCCGAAGAACCTTCGATGAAAACAAGAGATACGCGAGTTTCAAGAACCGACTCTAATTATTGGCTCGAAAATAACCAAATCATGCAGATATTAACAGAATATCGTAGCGACCGCAGTGGTGGACTCGAAGTGCTCGAGGGTAACGTGTATAAGCAAAGTATGACGTATGTCATACTTGATTTGAGATGGCTCAACAGGTCATAAATGAAGATTACAGCAAATACGATTTCAAGGACCCAGAAGAGCTAGTATTCAAGTCGCAGCGGGGCCTGACTAGGTCCACTGTCGTGGAAATCTCAAAGATGAAGAATGAGCCAGAATGGATGCTAGATTTCAGACTCAAATCCTATGATTACTTCATGGATAGACCCATGCCAAACTGGGGCGGCGATCTGTCAAAGATAGATTTTGACAACATTTACTATTATGCGAAGCCTACTGACAAAATGGGGACTGACTGGAAGGACCTTCCAGAGAATATTAGAAGGACATTCGAAAAGCTGGGTATACCGGAAGCCGAGAGAAAATTCCTTGGTGGCGTTGGTGCCCAGTACGAATCCGAGGTAGTCTACCATTCGCTGCGCGAGGACTTGGAAAAGAAGGGCGTTATCTTCCTGGACACAGACTCTGCACTAAAGCAGTACCCCGATATTGTAAAGCGCTATCTCGGTACAATCATTCCTCCCAACGACAACAAGTTTGCGGCGCTCAACAGCGCGGTCTGGAGCGGCGGTAGCTTCGTCTACATTCCGTCTGGAGTCAAGGTAGATGTACCCCTTCAAGCTTACTTTAGGATCAACTCAAAGAACGTCGGACAGTTTGAGAGGACGCTCATCATCTTAGAACCAAATTCTGAAGTTCACTATATTGAAGGCTGTACGGCTCCAATTTACTCTTCAGAGTCGCTTCACTCGGCGGTAGTAGAAATCATCGCGATGAAGGGCGCGAAG
>DAHVAI010000284.1 GCA_027314685.1 Nitrososphaerota archaeon
ACATCCCATCCTCAACGTGTTTGAGGTAACACCACTTTCTCCTCTTCTCAACGTCTACCTTCACTGCTCACTCGTCTTGTCCTGCCCTCCTACGAGCGAGCTATCTCTATATCACTGTCCCATTTGTCCTGACATAGTACACTGGTCTCGAGTTGATCTCTGAAACTGCTTAAGCTTTGACTGAAAAATGCTTAGAATTTGAGGATCGAATGTTTCAACCTTACGATTGGATTATCGATCACAAGAGAATTAGTCCAGAGAATGTTTATTGAATCAGTCATTACAGATGTCAGCAAGTAAATTGTTGGCCAGTGCAAAGGATCTTAGACTCTTTAGACAGATCGAAAGGAAGCTCTATGTACCAGTCATCTCAGATTCCCTGGATTCTCTCGACTGTAGGGATCATGCGATGCATCCCAGAGTCCGCCCATTAAGAGAGAGTTTTCAGTTTGCAGGAAGAGCTCGTACAGTCCAGTGGCAGTACATGTTTGGAAAGGATCCCAGCCCCTATGAAATCGAGATAAAGTTCATGGACAGCTTAGGACCCGGCGATGTTGTGATTTACAACTCGGATCCGAGACTAACAAACGCCCCGTGGGGTGAGTTGATGAGCACTGCAGCAATTCACAGAGGAGCAAAAGGCGCAATCATAGACAGCTGTGTGCGTGATGTCAAGAAAATATTCAAGCTAAACTTTCCGGTTTTCGCAACTGCTATTGCTCCTCTGGATTCTGCAGGCCGAGGCAAGGTGGTCGCTTACGATGTTCCGATAGAAAGTGGTGGAGTGCACATCGAACCGCGAGATCTTGTGGTAGCTGATTACGACGGAGTGGTCGTAATACCCCAGTCAATCGAGAAGGAAGTCCTAAAAAGATCTTTTCAAAAAGTCTCCAAGGAAAACAAAACAAGGAACGAGCTAAGAAAGGGGAAACTCCTAGGTGAAGTATACGCCAAATACGGCGTACTATAACCCATCGAAGGCACGATTACTATAATAGTTGTACGTCTTACCACACAGTCGGGGTCAAAAATTTGCTCAGATCTTTGAAGGGGGAAATCGCTTTGGTAACTGGAGCGAGTCGAGGAATAGGCGCAGCTGTAGCAAAACGTCTTGCAGAGCAAGGAGCAGATCTAGTGATTACTGGGAGAACTCATGAAGATCTTGAATCAATCGCCAAGGAGATTTCAAAGACAGATAGGAAGGTTGTGATAGCTGCAGGAGATGCCACGAGAGAGCAGGATGTAATTGACGCTGTGGAAAAAGCAAAGAAAATATTTGGAAAGATCGATATACTTGTGAACAATGTGGGCATTGGCGCCTACAAACCCTTCGTAGAAACCAGTGCAAAAGAATATGATGAAATGGTTGCAGCCAATTTCAAGAGTACATTTCTGTTCACACGTTTCGTCGCCCCTCTTATGATTCAAAGGCGTTACGGGCAGGTGATCACAATTTCATCGGGATCAGGTAAAGCTGGGTACGCGGGCGAAGCTTTGTACTGTGGAACAAAGTTTGCTGAAATGGGATTGATGGAATCGCTTGATCGTGAGCTGTTGCAACACAACATCAAGGTTTCCGTCGTCTGTCCGGGCGGAGTTAATACTTACTTTGCATTCGGCGCAGGAAGAACGAAGGGCGATCCTGCACTAAACGACTTTCTCGATGCAGAACAAGTGGCGGAAGCTGTGAATTTCGTGGCTGCGCAGCCTTGGAAGTCAATGATTGCGGAACTAGTTATGCGACCGGTTACTGAAGCAAGATACTAGAAAACAATCTAATGAAATCACGACGTGGAGGCGACCTCATAGGCACTGTCGATGGCGCCTCCGATCCTTCCACCGGCAATCTTGCAGTCACCAATCTCGTAAACCGATGCGACGAATTTCTTGATCAAGCTTGAGAGTCCGTTCACCTGAGTACGGCCGGTATTCAGTATGACGTAATCAGAATCCACCTCGTTTTCTTGCTCTGTTGCAATATCGTAGATTACCGTCTTTTTTTCATGAATGCTCCTTAGCCAACTGAACGTTGCAACTTCGATCTTTGATTCAAGAAGCCGTCTCCTTACGTGGACTAGTTGATTGAATTTCAGTATCTCGGGAGCTATGTAGGAGTAGGGAGTAACAAGAAGTACTTTTGAAGCTCCCTTCCTAGCAACCCATTCTGCGATGCCAGGGCCTTCGATGTAGGGAGTACTATCCGCGACAAGCACATTTCCACTCAGACTCTCCGCCGAGCTTAGCAAATCGTCAATCGATCTGACATTTGCATTATTCCATCCCTGAACTTCGGAGAAAGTAATCATCTGGATGCCAGTTCGTATGGGTAAGGAGCCTGTAGCGATCAGGACAATGTCTGGTCGTTCCTCGTCAACCACGTATTTTACCACTGATTCTTCTAAAGGAATTTCTTTGTTGAGCTCAAATCGCACGCCCGCGTTTTTAAGTTGAGTATG
>DAHVAI010000288.1 GCA_027314685.1 Nitrososphaerota archaeon
CCTGCCAACTGATGAATTCGTCGTAGTCTCTGCAAGAATGGGGAATCTATGATTTGGCGCTCTTGCTCGGTTATCTTGATGTAACCGTGTACCGGATCTCTTATCTCTGCGATGAAGTTCAGTTTCTTCATGTAGCCCCAATTCCCGCCGTGCGCATCCGTTTGCGAACTACTTTGACAACTGATGCATGCACGCTTTCAACGCCTTCCTGAGCGTCCACAATCGTCCATCCGAACTGGGATGCCAGTTTTCTGTACAGCTGCTGGGCGCTGAGCTGAAGTTGGATATCCTTCTCGTTCGAGTCTCTTGGTCTTGGTCTTCTCGACATGGGCTTCAGCTGAGCTGTATCTAGTACTATTACGAGGTCGGACTTGGGTATTCCCTCCTCTAGAGACTCTAACCACTCAATTCTGAGTCCCTTTGCGGCTCCATAGACTATGTTTGACTCCGTATATCTATTGACTATGACGACCCTGTTCTCATTCTTGTACTCGTTGATCATCGGTACCTTTTCCCATCTGTTCGCCGCAAAGAGAATATGCTGGAGTTCGGGAACGAATTGTCTCCTGCCTGACAAG
This sequence comes from Nitrososphaerota archaeon, assembly GCA_027314685.1. The sequence goes on from DAHVAI010000288.1 coordinate 579, forward strand.
AGGGCTTTGATTTCTTTGCCTATTGTGGTACGATAGTCGGGAAAGGAAAACCGGGCCGTGTCAAATCCCTTTTCCTTGAGCCAGGCTTCGAGGAGTCGACTCTGGGTGTGCTTACCCACGGCGTCTATCCCTTCGATACTGATGATGTAGCCCATTGAGCTCAGGGCAATCATCGCTGTGTCGTTCAATAAAAGAGGGTTACGGTTAGCAACAGTAGAGTAATCGGGATGATGATTTCAGAACACTGTTTGGCTTTTGATATGGTAGTCTTGGTGAGCTCGGCGAACTCATTCAAGGAGTCCGAACCGATAAGAGGTATATCGGATTGGAACTCGACTATTTGTAGTCGATACGTATCCAGTCTGCTGTCAGCTATTCCTGTGAGTTTCTTTACGCACTCGAGTATTATCTGAGAGTCGGTTCTTTCTCCTAGGGCAAAGTATCCTCTACTTGTCAGACTCGTCGCAGCGAGTTTGTGTGTATCGGAGGTGCAGAGTTCGAGAAGGTCGAGGTCTAGGCGGGCGAGCTCGCTTTGGACCCTTTCTTTCAATCCCGATTTTGCGTTGTTGGAGTCTGCGGTTACCAAAACATACTTGGCTACTTTGGTAGCGAATATGACGACTGAGACACCTCCATCACTAATGTCGATGTCTTGCTTGAGTCCTATCTCATCTGAGTTCGCTGCTCCGAGTTTGAACTCGAGCTCATCGAGCTGAAGCGTCTCTTGAAATATTTCTGACCATCTTTCTTTGGTGATGTTCTCCTGTGGTTGATTCTGGCCGTCAACTGAGTTGTGTGCGTCCACTATCATGACGTGGAGCCCCTGTGCCGAGGAGACATCAAACGCATCTTTTACTGTGCTCGGGTCGAGGTCGTCTGAGCGATAAGGAGAACTTGACACCAGGGCGAGAATGTCCTTGCCGAACGCTAGAGTGGTGATGTTGATGGCACCGATTTTGGTGCGTAGGGGGCCCCTCATCCTCGGTTTTTGGAGATTTCTTTGTGCCTGTACGAATTGTGATATGGTCACGATGTAGTCGCGTGCAATCTTGTTGGTAGGTACGTTCCTCTCATGTCCACCAGTGCCGTGCAGAACAATCGGCGTGACTTCTGAGCTCTTCAGCTCCTGATAAAGGAGTTCGGAAAGATTGTAGCTCCCGACGGGCGAGAAGGGTCCTGGATGGATGCCTGGGATGATGATCACCACCTTCTTTTCATCGAGTCCGCCGATTATAATATCGGTGGGAACCGAGTCTTGTTTAGCATACATGGAAAAGAGCGCTTCTAGTTCAGTTGGCTCGTGCTCGACCCACGTCTTGAGGAATGCGCGCAATAGCTCGAGAGATGATATTCCGGCCTTGGTCTTGATCATACTGATTCTTGAGAGAAAGGCTAGTGCCATCAGGAGTACGATAACACCGGTAACGGGAGCGATGATACCGCCAGAGCCCGTAGTCCAAAGAACGATTAGTGTTATTGGAATGGGGGGGAAAGCCGAGATTAGTAAGCTCTGAATGGTTCCTCTAAGGAAGACTCCGTTGATTACGATGAGGTCGAAGCTCCATGCGAGGAATGCGCCGAAGATGAATCCACTTGTGATTGATCTATTCAGGAAATGTGATGATAGTGCGCCCAAGAATGTTGGCAAAATCCAGATTAGGGTGGAGATGAAGAGTAGTCCAAGATAACGTCTTGTCGAGATAATTGATGTAGGATCTGCTCTTCGCAAGGCCCATGTGATGGCGAGGCTACACACAGCTACCATTGCTATGGAGGTGATGATTAGGAGCGTGACGATGGCGATACTGCGGCCAAATGACGCCAACCAAACCAGTGTTATGGTTGATATGCAGATTAGTGCGAATGAGACTGGGAGAGAAGGAAGCACGAAGAGATGTCTGTATCTCTTAGAGAGTTGCTCGGTCGATGATCCGTACAGTTAGACCTACCTGAAGAGCAAATTCATCAGGATGGAACCCACGATGAGCGCCATCGAAGCTGCAAGTACGAACTGTGGCCTTATCTTTACACCCTCGGTCTCGTCTTCAAAGAAGCGTAGAAGCCCCGCGCTCGACGCGGGCATTGGTGAACCTTTCTTCTTACTCATTCTTGACTAGCTCTCTTTGCTCGATATGCCGCATAAGATGCCTTTTAAAATAGATTTGTATTCGGTCACAACCAGTCGTAAACATATAATTAGCGAAACCCTTTGTGAAAGGCCGAGATGACTGGTGAGACTTCCGAGTATGATGCGATAGTGAGTATGGTAAAAGATCACGAAAGGTGGTTTTCTGAAAGCCTACCGCTTGTAGCGAGTGAGAATGTCGCCTCAAGAGGTGTGAGGGAAGTATTGTCTTCTGATTTGGGTCAGCGGTATGCTGAAGGTTGGCCAGGCGAAAGAGTGTACGCCGGATGCAAATACATTGATAAGATTGAGCTCGCTGCAATCGACCTAGCCAAGAGACTTTTCAAGGCGGAATTTGCCGACGTGAGACCAGTTTCCGGAGCTTGTGCAAACCTAGCGGTATACTCCACGATATCTAATCCAGGGGATATCCTGATGGCACTTTCGATACCGAATGGAGGGCATATCTCAGCGGGGAAGAAGGAGTTCTCAGGGACGGCGGGGCTTGTTCATGGACTCGAGATAGAATACTTCGCATTCGACCGAGAGAACATGACAATCGACGTTGACGCGACCAAGAAGAAGCTGCGTTCATTGAAGGCTCAGGGGAAGGCCCCGAAAATCGTGATGTTTGGTGGCAGTTTGATATTGTTCCCCCAGCCTGTAGAAGAAATTGCCGAGGAGGCTGAAGGAA
>DAHVAI010000295.1 GCA_027314685.1 Nitrososphaerota archaeon
GGTTCCACAAATCAAAGGCACTATGAATGACATCAGTGTAGGGCACGTCGAGAACTGCAGGAAAATTTACGAAGGGTATGAATGGATATTTACTTCGTTGGATGTCGTAAGGACTGATACGGAGGTTCTGATTCGCGATTGGGGCATACCTAAGGATGGCATATTGCTTCTCTACACAAACCCGCCGTTCGGAACAGCTGCGACCAATAGACTCGTGTCAAAAAAGGGTGAAATTAACGATGAGTTATCAAGGAAACAGCCAATATCCTATCCAGACGTTCTGCAGAAGTACGGCAAGGGAGATCTCTTCCTTCCGATCGTGGGAAGACTGATCGAGATTGCCAGGGCCCGAAAGAGGACCTGGATCGCATTCTTCTCCCCATTCGGTTTGTTCTGCGGAAAACGCACAAAGCTAGCAGATAGCCTGCTAAGAGAGTTCAGATTCGCCAAGGGGTACGTATTTGCCGGTAATTACTTCCATGATATCAATCAGCTCAAGCCAGTTGCGCTCAGTATCTGGGAATATGGAACAAATCGCCCAAGCAGGCTAGTCGATTTGACATTCGAGTACGTAGACAAGAGTGGAAATACAAAGGAGGTCAAGTTCAAAGAGCTTCCATTACTGAAAGACGGCTGGAGGTATGACCGACGAGATAAGGGTATTCTGAAGGGAGAAATCGTTGTTCAACACTGTGAAAGCTTCAATGCACCCGCACCTAAGGTGATACACCAAAATCCAAAACAGGGTGGCTCAGAAATGATTCCAGAAAATGTCCTGATGCCGCTGGGGGTCGATGATCTGCCAGATGAACTAGTTTACGGCCTATGGAGCGTGTCAGTTGGGGCAAAAGCATTTTGGACATCCCTGAGTAACATGTTACATCCAGTCTATTTTGACAATGCCTTTGTTCATCTACCAGATTTTTCCAGAACGGAGACTATTGAAATTCTAGCTCTTTCTGCGCTCCACGCCGTCCTACGTAACTACGCAAATGACAGGATCGGTTACTTTGGTTCCAATAAAGTGTTTAGATTCGGCGGTGAAACCCTTACTAAGGGAGTCGAACATCTATTCGATATGTGCAAGGATTGCATCGTTTATGACAAGCTCACGATAACTGATGTTCTTAACCAGATTAAGCTGTCGAAGTTTGATTTCGCAAACTGCACTAAGGGGATAAAAGAAGAAGTTGCCAAGCGCCTGAAACTAATCCACTACTGGGATTATGTTCCTCTGCCGAGAATCGCAGAGCCTCAGGTCGTCCGAAAAGACTCACTA
>DAHVAI010000091.1 GCA_027314685.1 Nitrososphaerota archaeon
TTTTGTTGGGCGATCGTGTCTGCAACCAGAATCCGGACATGATCTACGTTGCACTATTTGAGGAAGATTCACGGACTAAGTTAATCGTATTCTCGGGGGAGAAAGCTCAAAGCAGTGGAGCAAAAGCTGGTGCTATAGCAAAAGAGGTTGCCCGAGTCATTGGCGGATCGGGCGGTGGAAACAGTAGGTTTGCTCAGGGTGGCGCTGACGGGAGACCCGATGCTGCCCCTGAAATTCCGATTCTAATAAATTCTATATTCTAGCTAATATCGTGAAATTCAAAACACGCGTGTACAGATATGGATAGTTCTATCGAAGCAAAGTGGATGAAGTGCTGGGAAGAAAATGAATCCTTCCGAGCAGATCCAGATCAAAGACGGGAAAAGAAATTCGTTACGTTTCCATTTCCGTACATGAATGGGCCGCTGCACATAGGTCATGCATTCACTTCCGTCCGAGTGGATGTCTTTGCAAGGTTCAAGAGAATGCAGGGTTACGACGTTCTCTTTCCATGGGCTTGGCATTGGACAGGTCAACCGATTGTGGCTGCTGCTGAGCGGTTAGCAAGGGGAGACAAAGCCATGTTGAGAGAATTTGTAGAGATTGATGGAATCAATCCAGACGATATTGCGAAATTCTACGACCCGAAATACATGGCTACGTACTATACTGATTCTGGAAGAAAGGCACTGAAACAATTGGCACTTTCCGTAGATTGGCGACGTGAATTTCATACAACGGATCTCGAACCAACATTCAACAAATTTGTGGTTTGGCAGTACAACAAACTAAAAGAGAAGGGATTCGTTTCGCGCGGTACGCATCCAGTAGTTTGGTGTCCGCGCGACCAAAGTCCAACCGGAGATCACGACCGTGTTCAGGGCGAAGGAGTAACCTGGGAGGAGTATACTCTGATTCTGTTCAAGATGAAGGATAGTGATTTGTTACTTCCTGCTGCTACGTTTCGACCAGAGACTATTTACGGAGTAACAAATCTTTGGATCAACCCCGAGGCAAATTATGTTAGGGTGAGCTTGAGCAATGGACAAGAGTGGATTGTCAGCAAGGAAGCTGCCTCAAAGTTTCAAGAACAATTGAAGAAGCTAATCATCATTGAAGAAATCAGCGGAAGAGACCTAGTCGGTAAAAGCGTAACTGGCCCTCTAAATGAAGAGGTCTCTCTACCAATACTACCTGCTTCATTCGTTGATCCAAAAAATGGAACAGGAATTGTGTACAGTGTACCAGCACATGCACCTATGGACTATGTTGCGCTACGCGATTTGCAATCAAATGAAGAATTACAGAAAGAATTCAACTTGAACAAGAAGTTGGTAAGTGAGATAAAGCCAGTTCCACTCATAACTCTTCCAGGAATGGGTACTTTTCCTGCCAAAGAAATCGTCGATGAAATG
>DAHVAI010000297.1 GCA_027314685.1 Nitrososphaerota archaeon
CTTCGCCGCCCATGATCATGTTCTTAATCCTTGGGTTTGCGAACGTGCCTCGAATCATAACGAAGTGGTTGCCGCGCCTCGAGCCGTAAGTATTGTAGTCATCCTCTGACACACCCAGGGAAGTCAGGTACTTTCCTGCGACCGATTTTGAGCTGAAAGCTCCTGCAGGCGAGATATGATCTGTGGTTACGTAATCACCCAGTATGAGGAGTGGTCTTGCACCGTGAATATCTTCAATTTCCTTCTCACCACTCGACAACTTGTCTCCAAAGTCCTCGAAGTACGGGGGCTGCCTGATGTATGTGCTCTTTTCGTCCCACTCATATCTTAGCCCGGTGGGTGCTTCCAGTTTGTTCCAGTCAGAGTTCTGGTCGTACACTTCCGCATACCTGCTTTGAAACATCTGCGTGCTTATTGAGGTCAGTTGATCAGAAACTTGCTTGTTCGATGGCCAGATGTCCTTTAGATATACTTGGTGACCATCCTTCGCGGTTCCCAAAGGCTCTCGAGTAAGATCCTTTAGGATGTTCCCGGCAAGAGCGTAGGCAACGACTAGCGGAGGAGACATTAGGAAATTGGCTCGCACTTCTTGGTGGATTCGCGCTTCGAAATTTCTGTTTCCTGACAAGACCGCGGCCGTTGTCAAGTTATTCTCCTTGATTGCCCTAGAAACTGATTCAGGGAGGGGTCCGCTGTTTCCGATGCAATTATGAACTGCAACAGTCCCAGCAATGAACGCGTGCAGGTCGTCGACAGAAAGATCGTATACTAGTCTCTGCCCAGCTGGTTTCCTATCGAGAACAACAAGAGAGAATGTAGGTAGAGTCGTTGCTTCCTTTTCAGCACAGTGCCTCTGCATGTGTTTGGTTTCTTCTCTGCTTCGTAGAGGAGCAAACCATTCTTGAACGCCTAGTTCTTTGAAAAGTTGTACTGGTGATGGAAAGTCACAGCTTTCACGGCGAAGAGACTGGAACTTCCTGTCTGTCTCGTTTGGCAGACGAGAAGGGTCTGAACTTTCAAGAAGCTGGGATGCTACAACCTGGCGAGCTTTGGAGAAAGACAGCATGGGTTCATTATTGTGTACTTCACTTAGGCATGTTGCCATCCACATGCGTTGTTTGTTAATTCCATTCACGATGCGCCAGTAGACCGATGCGGCACTGGCCTTCAATGACTTGTCCACGCAATAGCGATATCCAACGTGCTCAATATACGATAGTCCATCAGCAAGGGCAAGTCTAACTTCAATCTTCGGAATGCCGTCGCGTGCGTCTTTGAACTTTGGATTAGTACCACGCCGGGTCGGATAGTCATACACTTGAGCTCCTTTGGTGTTCACTCCACTTTTAGCTAGCAGTCGAATGATTTCGTGCATCATCTTCTTGGATTGATCTAGGTGCTGAGCAATAGTACTCTTTGAGTATGCTGGATGTTCAAGAGTAGAATCTTCCTCGCGCTCACCCCGGCGGTGCAATGTAGGTGCGTGCCCATCAGCACCGAATAATCCACCCAGGAATTCACGGACTACCGAGACAGGGCAATTATCTTCACTTACGAAAGATGGGAGACTTTGCTGTCCTATTCGGAGACCAACTCGAACTCCTGGAAGCGCGATGATAGCCTTTGAAAGCGACATGGGAAGAGCAATTGACCATTTACGATCGTCATAGCGCATGCCGGCAGGCCGGAGACCAGTAAGAAGCTCGATATCATTCAATAACATCATTCGATCAACGGCCTGTCCCACGTTCATTCTAGCTTGCCCTAGGGTACTAATTGATCCATGGCTCAAGAGGTAACCTAGCAATCTCGCAAATGCCAGCATGCGAGATCGATTGAGCTCGGTATCCATTGTCAGTTTAAGATTACCTGCGTTCAGCGTGTATCCAGCTTCGTCTAATCCGGGCTCATCCAGGGGCCCTTCAAGACCAACGACTACGCGATCCTTACCGAGTTCTAGCTTGTCAGCTCTAACCCATCTACCGTCAGAGCAGAGTATCTTGTGGTCAGGCGTGCAAACGAGATTACGCCCATCTTGGAGTACAAGATTGACACAATCCCTTATCCCTTGGTCAATTCGCTTAGATTGCTTTGCAAACCCCAATCTGCATTTTGCGGTTGGCCCGAAGAGCGAAGTGCCATCTGTTTTTGGAATCAGTTCGATGCGACGCGTGGTGCCATCGGATTGCAGAACAGGAGTTCCTTGGGAAATGCAAGTTGTGCATCCGTAGCCAACCACGCCAAACCCAAGTTTCTCAAGATAAGGGAGAAGACCCATTGCTTTGAGGTATTCGGTAACCACCATCGATCCTGGTGCCATGCTCGTCTTGACCACGCCCCTTACCTCGAGCCCGAGTTCCACCGCCCTCTTTGCGAGCAGTCCAGATGCTATCATCACGCTGGGGTTGCTCGTGTTGGTGCAGCTTGTTATAGCAGCTATCACAATATCTCCGTCTCTAAGGGAGTAATCCCTTCCTTGCAGTGTGAGCGCGCTCTGTTTCCTTCCAGGTTCATTCAGCGAGGGAAATACTTCGAGCAAGTGCTTTCCAGCGTTTGCAAGGCTTGTGCGCTCGTGCGGTAGGCTCGGTCCAGCGATGCTAGGTTCTATCTGAGACAGGTCTATCTTCACAACCTCGGAATAATCAATGTCGCCGTCTTCTGGCACCCCGAACATTTCCTGAGCTTCGAAGTACTTCTTCACAGTCTCAACATGTGTTTCAGATCTTCCTGTTAACCTCAAGTACCGCAGACTCTCTTCGTCCACGGGGAAAAGCGCGCAGGTTGCCCCAAACTCCGGCGACATGTTGGAGATAGTGGCTCTTGCCGCGACCGTGAGCGCCTTCACTCCCTCGCCGAAAAATTCAACGAAAGCGCCAACGACGCCAATTTCGCGCATTTTCTGAGTTATTGTGAGAACTACATCTGTTGCCGTTACTCCGTCTTTCAGAGTTCCAGCGAGATGGACGCCATAGACTTTTGGCGTCAGAAACGTGACGGGCTGACCCAAGAGAGCCGCCTCGGCCTCTATCCCGCCAACTCCCCAGCCGAGTATGCCCAGCCCGTTAATCATTGGAGTGTGGGAATCGGTCCCCACAAGAGTATCGGGGTAAGCTAGAACGGAGCCTTGACCTAGTTCTTTTTCCATCACCACGCTAGCCAGGAATTCCAAGTTTATCTGATGGCAGATTCCCGTGTCTGGAGGAACGAGCTTTAGCTTCTTGAAAGCTTGTTGCGCCCACTTCAAGAATTCGTAGCGCTCGCGATTTCTCTCGATTTCTTTCATCCCATTGATCTGTATCGCATTGAGCTCTCGGAAAACGTCAACCTGAATCGAGTGGTCGATTACGAGGTCGATTGGGACCTCAGGCTCTATGATCTTGGGGTCGAGCTTCAGTGACGAAGCAGCATCGCGCATCGCTGCGAGATCCACAAGCGCGGGGACCCCAGTCAGGTCCTGCATCAGCACCCTTCCCACTTTGAAGGGAATCTCCCGATCTGCAGGAGCGCCAGGATTCCAGCCTGCAAGCGCTTCGATGTCAGAGTCGGTGATCGCTTCGTCGTCCTTGTTTCGGAGTAATGATTCGAGCAAGATGCGAATCGAGATTGGTAGACGTGAAATCCTCGCTCCCTTCAAATCCTTCTGGAGAGCTGGGAGTGAGTAGTACTGGACTAACTTGCCATTAGAAGTTCTAAATTCATCAATGGCCTTGATTAGCTGGGTGCTTGACATCTCGTTCTCAAGATCTAAGCTCCTCTTGAGATATTTGAGGTTTGATGGTTGACTCGATTAATTGGAAGTTGGAGATGTAATCATCGGCGTGCAAACGGCGCCCTCGGATGCAGAACCAACGAGAGAAGCGTACTTTGCAAGCGCGCCCCACATGTAGTTTGGTTTGGGGGCTTTCCATTTTGATTTTCTCTGGGCCATTTCTTTCTCGGCTATCAAAAGTTCTATCACTTGCTTGTCGGTATCGATTAGAATTGGGTCTCCATCTTGAACCAATGCTATAGGACCGCCTACCATTGCCTCTGGGCTGACATGGCCAACCATGATGCCTCTTGTTGCTCCAGAAAAGCGTCCGTCGGTAACTAGCGCAACTTTCTTTCCAAGGCCCTGACCGACGATGGCAGCTGTTACCTGAAGCATTTCCCTCATACCGGGGCCGCCTTTAGGACCCTCGTATCTAATCACTACAATATCTCCTTCTTTGATTCTCTTCTTCGAAACAGCTTCAAACGCGAGTTCTTCCCGATCGAAGACCTGCGCCCTCCCCTTGAATTTTGAGACAGGCAGTCCAGCTACTTTTACAACCGCGCCCTCAGGCGCAAGTGAACCTCGGAGTATCACATCAGTTCCAATTGGGCTTATTGGAGAATTGACAGATCGCACCACATCCTGAACGTCCAAGAATTTTGCATCTCTAACGTTTTGCTTCACGCTCTTTCCGGTGATCGTTAGGCAATTCTCGTTTAAGAGTCCTTTTTCCATAAGCTTGTGCATGATGAGAGGCACCCCACCTACCTTGTCCAGATCGTACATCACATATTTTCCGCCGGGGCGAAGATCTGCGATATGCGGGACTCGCTTTCTTATCCTCTCAAAGTCATCAAGACTCAACTTTACACCGGCCTCCTTTGCAAGCGCTAGAAAGTGCATTATTGCATTCGTAGATCCGCCGATCGCCTGCAGGACTGTAATGCCGTTCTCAAACGCCTCAAAACCAAGTATGTCTCTTGGCTTCAAATCTTCCGAGATGGCTTGAAGCACAGCACGACCCGTTTCAAAAACTGCTTGGGCTCTTCTACCATCAACTGCCGGTGGCGTGGCGCTCCCCGGAAGAGCAAGTCCAAGAGCCTCGCTCATGCACGCCATTGTGTTCGCGGTGTACAGTCCTCCACAAGAACCCGCGCCCGGACAAGAAGCATCCTCTACACGCTTAAGCTCTTCCATGGTGATTCGTCCGCTTTCGAAGGCTCCAACTGCATCAAAAACGTCTTGGATTGTCACGTCCTTTCCATCTACAACTCCGGGCATTATCGTGCCGCCGTAGACAAACGCGGAAGGAAGGTTAAGTCTAGCCATCGCCATCATTATCCCTGGAAGACTCTTGTCGCAGCCTGCAATTCCCACAAAGCCGTCATACTGATGCGCCCTTATCATGAGTTCAACTGAATCTGCGATGATTTCCCTGCTGACAAGAGATGATTTCATTCCCTCGGTGCCCATCGCGATGCCGTCGCTGACAGCAATTGTAACAAACTGTCTCGGGGTTCCGCCTGCAGAAACTATGCCCTCTGAAGCTTTGTTAGCTAGGAGGTTCAGGTGAACGTTGCACGGAGTAGCTTCATTCCAAGTGTTCGCGACGCCGACGAGAGGCTTTGTTAGATCTTGATCTCCGAGGCCCATGGCTTTGTAGTATGACCTGTGAGGAGCGTTCTTGACGCCTTGCAAAACTTCAGAGCTAGCTAGCTTTCTTTTCTGGGTTGAGACTAATTTCTGGGGCACGCGGATTCACTGCTCCAGATAACCTATAATGGTTATCTCTACCAATTAAATCAGAGGTTCAACCTTCTGAATCATACGATTACAGTTCTTTCAAAGAGCGGATGCCATCTATGCGAAAGAGCCATCGAGACACTAAAGGACATTTCAAAATATCATAATTTTGAAGTTCGTATCATAGATATCCTGAGCGACCAAGAGTTGTTCCAGCGTTATTTCCTTACAATTCCAGTTGTTCAGCTCGACGGTCGTGATGTATTCGTGGCCGAAGATTTGGCGCTACGGGCGGATTGTGAGCGAAACCTGGGAAATCTGGTGGCCAGCTTAAACTGAATAGACTCAGATTCATCTCATCACCCAATTTCTTTTATCGGCGTGTTTCAGTTGACAGTAACGGTTTAGTGAAAGTTTGCCTGACACGCTTTCAGTGAAGGATAACCGTAGCGGAAAGCAGTACGAAATTCCGATAAACGAAAACGCTGTAAGAGCGATAGAGCTTCGAAACATCAAGTCTTCAGAAGCAGATTTTGGTTTGATGTCTTATGATCCCGCCTTCTTGAACACCGCCTCCTGCAAGAGCAAGATAACATTCATAGATGGAGATCAGGGAATCTTGAGGTACAGGGGATATCCAATAGAGGAGATCGCAGAAAGCAAGGACTATCTCGAAGTTGCATACCTGCTGATCAATGGCGAGTTTCCGACTAAATCGCAATACAAAGATTGGGCGCATAACGTCACCTATCACACCAATGTCCATGAAAATGTGAAGAAATTCATGGACGGCTTTCATCACGATGCGCATCCAATGGGAATGATGGTGAGCACAATTGCAGCGCTGTCCACTTTCTACCCGGATGCGAAACAAATCTTTGTCGAAAATGCAAGACAGCTTCAGATTTACAGACTCGTGGGAAAGATTCCCACTCTGGCAGCTTTCGCATACAGGCATTCTCAAGGAATGCCGTACATCTATCCAAGAAACGACCTTTCGTATTCGGAAAACTTTCTCTCCATGATGTTCCAGCCTCCTGGAAACATGCCGTACAACCCAGACCCCATACTCGCGCGGGCTCTCAACGTTCTTTTCATACTGCACGCAGATCACGAACAAAACTGCAGCTCTACAGCAATGAGGGTTGTCGGTAGCTCGCATTCAGATCCCTTCACTGCTTCGGCTGCCGCCATAGCGGCTCTTTACGGACCTCTGCACGGAGGGGCTAACGAAGAGGTCGTGAGAATGCTAGAAGAAATTGGGACCAAGGACAAAGTACCCGAGATCATAAGACAAGTGAAAGAGGGAAAGAGATTACTGTACGGCTTTGGTCATAGAATCTACAAGAACTACGATCCGCGAGCGAAGATAATCAAGAAGATGGCAGACCAAGTGTTTGAGGTCACCGGAAAAAACAGCCTGCTAGAGATTGCTCTAGAACTGGAAAGCACTGCGCTTTCTGATGAGTACTTCATCAAGAGAAAATTATATCCCAACGTGGACTTTTATTCCGGACTAATCTATCAGGCGATAGGAGTACCGATCGACATGTTTCCAGTCATCTTCGCCATCGGGAGGATGTCTGGCTGGCTTGCTCAATGGCAGGAGCTTTTGCTCGACCCGGATCAGAAGATATCGAGGCCTCGCCAGATCTACACTGGATACCAAGAGAGACACGTTAACAGTAAATGAAATATGTCTCGAACTGCTAGTTGATTGCATGATCAGCAAAATAAGTTCCTTCGCGGTCGTTGTGAAAGATGAAAAGAAATCCGCAAAGTGGTTCAAAGAAAAACTCGGTTTCAATATACTAGCAAGCGAAGGCCATTGGGTGACAGTTGCTCCCAAGGGCGCGAAAGACCCGGTCTTGCACCTCTGTAAGACAAAGCCTCTCGAAAAAGGTAACACCGGTGTTGCGTTCCTGACCAAGGATCTTCAAAAGGAGTACAAAGCACTCTCAAAGAAGGGAGTCGTATTCACTGTAAAACCCAGAGACGACGGATGGGGATTTTACTCGATGTTCAAAGACATTGACGGAAACGTCTATTGGCTCCTACCATACTAGGTAGCGTCTGTTTTCATTCGCTTCGAAAAGTTGCGATCTATATTTTCAGAATACCGACATTAGAAATTCGTTCAGATGCCTGTTGAAATCAGAGGGCCTTTCGAGCATCGGCAGATGAGAAGCATCGCGTATCAGGACTAGCTTGGATTTCGGAATATTCTCCTTTAGGTAACTGGACCAAGGAACGGGGGACATTTTGTCTTCCTCACCTGCAACTATCAATACTGGTAGATTGATGGTCCTCAGTCTCTGCCTGACATCGAAACTATTGCAAGCATCGTAATCTGCAGCAGCAACTGCGCTCTTGCACTTTAGGATCTCGTTTGTTACAAAGCGTATAGTATCGAGATTTGTCTTTGCGGAAAACTGCCGGGGTCCGACAACTGATTTAACAGTCTCTTCGAATCGCGCTCTTAGCCCTTCACGTATCGAGGGCAGGACGCCGAGCTTTGCTCCTGATGAAACTATTACTGCTCCTTTCAAATTCTCTGGATGCTCGATTGCATTTAGCAAGGCTATTGCCCCACCCATCGAGTGTCCCACTAGAACCGCTTTGTCGGGGCACGTCTTTGAAATGAACTCAGCAACCGTGTCGGAGTAAGATTTAACCAAAATTTCAGATTCAAGCTCTTCCGATTTTCCATGACCCGGTAAATCTAATGCGAGAATTCTATAGCGATCCGAAAGAGCTTTCTGGTGATTCCAGAATGAGGCATTCTCGCACGCTCCGTGTACGAAGACCACGCTTTTTCCTGAGCCAACCTCGTCGTACGCCAATACTTTGCCTTTGATTTTTACTGTCGGCACGACGGCCGTCTTTTCTTCAACATGCATAATTTACGCACACTTTGCGCGTAGAAAACATGGCCCAACGACCACGAATCCTCGCGTGTAGGCTCCAGTATTCGGGTAACTGATGTGCAACCATCGGCCTTAAGAACTTAGTGCACGAACCAGCCAGAAAAACGTCGAAATTCGCATACGGAATCTGTTCCTGTGCATATCAAACTGCTATCTCATACTGATGAATGCAAGGATCTGCGCAGTGATACTTGTTGATTCTTTAATGATGTATGACTGATTTCGGATGAATTTAGGAAAGCTCGTAAATACAAATCTTGGCATCACGGATATGTGACAAAATCCATGAAGCAGAGACAAATTCTGGTACATAATGGCGATCTCGAAAGTAAGGGTGAGTACTATGAATCTTGCAACTCCTGTGCAAAGCATCCTGTCTATTCTCAACCTCCGGTAACCTTGCACAGAGATGGGATCTGTCTCCTGTGCTTTAACCCGAGTGCGGAACATGTCAGTAGAGCTTGACGCTCAGCAAGGAACATGGGGCTAATGCAGATATACAGAGTCTCTTATA
>DAHVAI010000092.1 GCA_027314685.1 Nitrososphaerota archaeon
CTGCCCGACATAACTGATTACTTCTCGCACAATTTCAGCGTTGAACCTACAATGGCAAAGATTCTCATGGCAGATCTTTATGAAATGCGGGGTAAGCCTAAACTGGCCCACGAAATCAACGATAGCGTCATCGCTTCAAACCGGAACAGTGCGCTTGCCGTTAGAGCAGAAATGGATAACATGCTATTCGATCTGTATAGCAACGATGATCTGCCGGACGCGGAAAACATTTTGGCGAAGATCAAAACCCAAGCAAATCTCATCACACCAATGGAGCTATTGGATGCCGAAGAGGCTGTTGCCGCGAAAGGCGGACCTGCCGTTGATGTCTCAACGGTAGATCAATTGAATCCAAACTCGAATCCGGAAGCCCAGCTGCCAAGGTCGTACGGCCTCTCGCAGAACTACCCGAACCCCTTTAATCCTTCCACTGTCATAATCTATCACCTGCCGAAGGAGGCCCATGTTACAATCACAATTTACGATGTCCTGGGTCGAAAGGTCGCTACGATAGTTGATGGAACGGAAACAGCTGGCTATCATGAAATTACTTTCAATGGATCTCAGCTTTCTAGTGGAGTGTATTTCTACAGAATGACAACACCAGCATTTACTAACGTAAAGAAGATGTTGATGCTGAAGTAGGAGGGCATCAGTCCACGCGGGTCAGATATAACGGAGTCCTGTCCTTTCGGCGGGACTCTGTTTTTACTTATAAGGCCTTCTTATCAAAAAAATATGGCGGTCGGTTCTCGAGTTCTCTTCGCTGGCGCGGCCCCGTTCAATTGCAGAAGTAATCCTGATGAGGCCGCGTTCGCGTGAGTAGTTTATTTCCGCCAAAAGAATTAATTTTCTGCCGAAGGTGAGTTGCGAAGTTTCATACATTGATTTCTCGGATGGAGAGGGACTGTCGTGAGCGGTGCCGTGCCGATGAGTGAATTGTCAGATATGTGGTGCAGGAGACCGAGGAGTCTATTTGGCTAGCTCCCGGTTAAGGATACTTCAAGCTTGTGGGTCTTTGTCCTGGGGTGGGCTTGAGATGCAAGCGTTGACCGTTTCGCTCGAGCTTCGCAAAAGGGGACACGATGTAACCTTGCTTTGCAGAGAAAAGTCTACTTTGCTTAATGAAGCGGGTCGCCGGGGTATCCCTGCAAGAGGTTCCATATTCAGCGATTCACTGATTTTTGGGACTATAGGGACAGTCAGTCGTTGGCTGAGAAATAACCCTATGGATGTTATCCATACCCATCTGTCCCATGATCTTTGGTGGTTGGTTCCGGCCGTCAGACTGTCTAATACGTCGCCAGCACTGTTCCTTACCAAACATGTCGCTAGCGGAGTTAAGAAGGATGATTTCTTACACACTTATCTTTACCGCAGGCTCGATGGCGTATTTGCCGTGTCGAACTACATAAAGACGAGCGTTTTTAACACTTGTCCAGTCGATGAAGCGAATGTCCATGTCATTCCTCCCGGTATTTCTCTTCAGGATTTTGGCAACCTCAGAAATGACCCGTGCCGTGTTAGAAGCGAATTCAATATTCCAATGGATGCGATCGTTGTCGGGATGATAGGGAGGCTTTCGCCGGGAAAGGGCCATGAGGAAATTCTGCAGGCAGCGAAGATGCTTTCAGTATCGTCTCGAATGGACATTCGCTTCTTGGTAGTCGGTGGGGCTAGTTTTGGTGAGGAGAGTTACGAGAAAAAAATCAAAGATTTGGCTGCGGAGCTAGGCTTGGGAGATAGGGTGATATTTACGGGATTTAGACAAGATGTACCCCGTCTGCTGGCGTGCATGGACATCTTCGCATTCCCATCTCATGAGGAGTCATTCGGCCTTGCACTTACCGAAGCAATGGCGATGGGTATCCCTGTGGTTGCCACAAGATCGGCAGGCGTTCTCGACATCGTGGAAGAAAACCGGAGCGGAATTCTTGTGTCACCAAAGAATCAAACTCAACTTGCCGAAGGTATTCTGAGGCTTGCTGTGAATCCGGAAATCAGGCAGGAGTATGGCATTGAGGGCAGAAGGAGAGTCAAAAAGCTCTTCAGCATAGAGTCTGTCGTCGACCGATTGGAAGTCTATTATGAAAAATCTAGAAAAGGAAGGAAGAAGATGTGATATGAGTGCATGTCCGATTTGCAAAGATCAAGCGACAAAGAGAGCTCTGTGCAAGGTAAACTTAATCTACAACACTGAGTTTGACTTAGCAGAATGTCCTAATTGTGACGTGATTTACCTTGATCCATTACCTACTCCAGAACAGCTTAACGTGTTCTATTCCGCATCGTATTACAATTTCGAACGGGAGCGTGAGGAAGGAAAGGGGATGGCGTTTGCCAGGTGGCTGCAACGTCGGAGAATCAGGGGGGAATTTCTGGATGTAGGATGCGCAACTGGGTTCTTCATAGATGGAATCAAAAGACACTCGCAGTGGAATGTTCATGGCACGGATTTCAGCGAAGCCGCAGTAAAATACGCACACGACACTCTCGGTCTGGACGTTAGACACGGTGATCTGTCGAATGTTGGGTTTGAAGACGCATCTTTTGATTTTGTTAATGTAAATAACGTTTTGGAACATGTACTTGATCCTGTGTCTTTGTTGAAAGAGTGCAGGCGCGTTATCAAACCGGATGGGACCTTCTACCTCTCAGTACCGAACGGGTTCAACGATTCGCTTGATTTGATTGACTTCTATCGATTAGAGGGCAAACCAGCTCGAAGTAAGAATGGCCATTTGTTCTTTTTCCCGGCCAAAACGTTGCTCTGGCTCCTCGATCAATCGGGATTCAAGATAGTGGAGAAGAGGACTTACAGCGTAAAACGTGGAATGAGGAATGTTGGTTATTTGCCCAGAAAGCAAGATTGGAAGAAAGACTATTTCCCACGGGAATCGCCTGAGACTCAAGTCGACACGGTAATTAACATTCCGGAGACACCGCAAAAACACTCGGACTTCTACACTAGGTATAGATTCATTCAGGGAAATCTGCAGATGCTCCCTGGTTTGCACAAATTTGGACTCGATTTCCTCTTCTTGATGCAGCCAAAAACAGAGCATTGATGTGCATTGGTGGTCCGCTTCCTCTGGTTCGAATGATTGCCTCATT
>DAHVAI010000300.1 GCA_027314685.1 Nitrososphaerota archaeon
GGTTCAGGAAGCATTGGCTCTATGCATCTACCTTGTCGGGATGAGCAGCTGGGTCGATGGCGGAATGGAATGTGTCCTCGCCGCTGAAGAAGAACACGAGAAGGTAAAGCGCGGGGAGAAATTCAACTGGACAGCCGATGTCGCAGGTCACAAGAAAGAGTAGGAAACAATTTGAAATTCGGAGTCAGACTGCCTAACTCAGGTCCCCTTGCAAACAAATCGAACATAGTCCAGGTCGCAGACGAGGCAGAACGACTCGGATATCACTCAATCTGGGTCCACGATCATGTCCTTTGGGGGACAGAGCAGCACAGGACGCACTTATCGGCCGGTTCCGCCGAGGCACTAAATGAGTCTCAAAAACCAAATTTCTACGAATCGGTCACGACACTTTCGTACCTAGCAGGTAGGACAAAGAAGGTAAATGTCGGAATTGCTGTACTAGTCCTTCCTTTGAGGAACCCTGTCGTAGTTGCAAAACAACTCGCAAACTTGGATGTGATGTCCGAAGGAAGGCTAATAGTGGGCGTTGCACCCGGCGCGGCGAACATCACTAAATCTGAATTCGAAGCGGTTGGCGCTCCATATCACGAGAGAGGGAAGCTTACGGACGAATACATCAAGGTGGTCCGTGAACTCTGGTCCCAGAATCTCCCGTCCTTCAGCGGGAACTATATCAACTTCAAAGAAGCACAAATGTTTCCAAAACCAACGCAGAAAAAACTCCCTATCCTAGTCGGCGGGGGCGAACGTGGTCTTAGCGAAAGGGCGCTAAGGCGAGTTGTCGAGCTAGGCGACGGATGGATACCTGCTTACCTAACTCACGCGGAAGCATCCGAGGGTGTTACGTCAATGAGGAATGCAGTTAAAGACGCAGGAAAAGATCCTTCAGTATATCATGTTGCCCACGAGATGTTCACACTAATCAACAAGAATTCCGAAGCCGCGGCAAAGTCAGCGGCGAAGAGTCTCTCTACTAACTTTGTTTCTGTAGACGAGGGATTGAAGAGGAGCTTGGTAGGAAATCCTAGAGAGCTTGTGGAAAAGCTCGAACTCTATGAAAAGGCTGGCGTCAACATCACCGAGCTAAAGTGGATGTATTCAAGCATACCTGAGCTCTTTGAAATGCTGAGGCTTTTCGCTTCTGAAGTTATGCCATCTTTCGACTAGGAGTCGTTCCATCTTGAAGCGATCGATTTTCTAAGATGAAGCAAGTCATCGATTTCATTGTGGATCAGCAGTCGCTTCTTTATCAAAATCTGTCTTAAGCTGTCCGATCTATTTTCGTTGTCTAGCTCCTCGATTATAGAGTCTAGTTTGAGGATGCATACTCGGAGGGTTAGCACACTTTTCTCTAAGAGTTTCAGCGACTTGTCAGAGGAACCACTTAGTTGGTTGGAGTTCTTTCCCAATCCAGCTAGAACGTCTTCCAACTTTTCTCCATTCTTTGTAAGTACGACCGCCTCTCTGACGGCTTTCGCAGATAGGCCCAATTCGACCACTTTTTTCGCGATGGACCTTTGCGCCCTTCCATTCTTGGCACAAATTAGCTCATGCGCGGTGCTGGAGGAAATCTTGTCTGAGCCGATAAGATCTAGGACGGGCCCAGGAAGACTGAGCAGGGCAATCTTGTGAGAAACGTATTCTTCGCTACGACCAATTCTCTCGGCAAGCGACTTTACTCCTCCCCAGCCTCTTTGACGCACATACAACTGAAACGCTTTCGCTTCCTCTATTGGCGTAAGAGTTTCTCTCTCGATATTCTCTACGAGTCCAAGTTCGTACGCTTCCTGATCTGAAAGATCTCGTATCATGCAGGGGATCTTGACCCAATGCAATCTCTTGCAGGCCTCGAATCTACGGTTACCAGCAACGACTTCGAATTTGCTTGCAGAGAGGCGCACGATGATTGGTTGAAGCAATCCGTTCTGCTTTATGGAATCTATTAGAGAAGCGAGGTTGATTAGTGAGGAACGTGAATTGTTTCGCGAGTGTTGTATCAGCTTAACATCCACGTACTCAGGGACAAGATCGGTCCTGAGGTACTGTCTTAGAGTAGATACCAACTCGAAATCTAAGATTATCGTGTCTTGTAAAAGTATATGTTGTGTAGCAGCTCACTACTACAACATAGCCTGAAAATATGAAATTTTTTCATATGCAGGCGCAGAATTCAGCCATAATTTCTCAAA
Organism: Nitrososphaerota archaeon; assembly: GCA_027314685.1. The sequence continues at coordinate 2,193 of DAHVAI010000300.1, forward strand.
ATCGTCGACTAAACCGGTGATCAGAGCATTACTATCAGTAGATAGTGCCGTTGCTTCCGCCAAATTTGTTGGAGGCCCGCCTACGGGTAGCAAAAGGAGCGAACGATCGACAATCGTGTACCGGAGATGGGATGATAACTGGTCAGAATGCCTTAGACTAACAATCCTTGAAAAATTGGATGCCTCACGAAGATTGTCGGTAGTAATGCACGTAACGGCCCTAACTGAAACTCCATTCTGCACTCTCTCCTCCTCTAATTCGGGTACTCCTATCCTGTCGTACAGGACCACTGACTTTGGAGAAAAGACTGCGATAATCTCCTTCTTGGAATTTGTTATCATCGTCTTCAATCTGCGAAATACTTGCTCACCAAAAAGGATCTTTACGAAGAGCTCCTCCTCTCCCGAATCGTCCTTGGCCGACCTGTCAGAAGTAATTAACTCTAGTCTTTTCTCTAACTGAAACTTGCCAGATCTGAGGCGATCGACCTGGCTAGATCTAGACTCTACCAAAATGTCTAGAGCTTGCTTCGGCTCAACTGCAATGAATTCTATCGGATTGCCTAGTATTTCTTCTATGAGTCCCAACTTGCTCAGCCGCTTTACAGCTTTGTAGACGTCAACTCTGTTAATGTCAGAGTTTATGGAGATGGATTTTGCTGTGGATCTCCCAAGCTTTAGCAAAGTGATGTAGGCTTGAGCTTGTACCGGGCTCAGCCCGTAGATTACCAAGCTGTTGATTAGTTCTGCCCGTTCTGTCTCTTGCAACTGATACTACTATTGATCCATTTGGACTCAGTCCTAAACCTATCGTTACAGACCACTGACGTGACGACTTGGCGTTCAGAATCTTGAGGTTTACTTTGAGGCAAGTCGAGGACTGTTTTCCGCAAAAAAATACGTGAAGGCTGTAGACGGTATTTCGATTGAAATGGGTCAAGGGGAAACGCTTGCGTTAGTTGGTGAGAGTGGTTGCGGAAAGACCACCACAGCCAGATCCATTGTCAGGCTGGCTAGACCAACTGGCGGAAAGATATACGTCGGTGGGATTGACATCGCTTTGCTTTCTGGCAGAGAGCTGAAAAAATACAGGAGGATGGTTCAGTATATCTTTCAAGACCCATATGAATCTCTCAATCCCAGACAGACAATTTTCGATGCGATAGCGACTCCGATCAGAATTCACAAACTTGTTCCTGATAAGCAGAGTTTGCAGAGGAGAGTAAGCGAACTTCTTGAAAGTGTGAACCTTGAACCGAAACAAGTCGCAGACAAGTACCCATTCCAGCTTTCTGGCGGTCAGAGGCAGAGGGTTAACATTGCCCGAGCACTCGCAACTCGACCCGAGCTGATAATTGCAGATGAACCTGTATCCATGCTTGATGTGTCACTTCGCACTGGGGTGCTCCAGTTGCTCGAAAAGTTAAAGCGCGAATACGGACTAACTTTCATAATAATAACTCATGACATGGCGGTTGCAAGACAGGTCAGTGACCGTATAGCTGTTATGTATCTAGGTAAGATTGTGGAGATTGGCACCTCAACGGAAGTGATTGATCATCCAATTCATCCGTACACAAGAATGCTTCTTGCAGCAACGCCAGAACTTGAAAGAACAAAAGTTGAGAGAAAGACCGGAGTCAGTGTTGAAGAAGGGACTATTGGCTCTGCTATGAACCTTCCCACTGGGTGTAGGTTCCATCCACGATGCAAGTATGCTATTGAAAAATGCAGAAAGAGCGAACCATCACTTTTGGCAAGAACAAGTAACCACCTTGCTGCTTGTGACGTAGTTTCGATCTGAGTAAGAGCTTCTGCTCAATTTTTCTAGCTGAAACGCTAGACCAAAAGATTTGATAACTACTCGTTCATTCTTCAAGAGCGTCCCATTGCAAAATAGATTGTGATCTGAAAATGTGGAATCCTGCCAGAAAGGGAATAAAGCTTCTCATGACTCCGGGGCCTGTAGAAGTTTCTCCAAGAGTTCTTTCCGCTATCGCTCAACCCGCAATATACCACTACTTTGACGGTTTCGTCGACTTTTTTGAAGAAACGACCAAAAAAGTCTCTCGCGTGTTTCGCTCAAATCCAGGAGAAACGCTCATCCTTCAGGGAGAAGGGGTGCTGGGACTAGAAGCAGCGGTCGCTTGTACCGTCAACCCTGGTGAGAAAGTACTTGTTTTTGAGAACGGGCCGTTTGGAAAATGGTTTGGAGAATTTGTCAAGAACTCAGGAGGCAACCCTGTCTACTTCCATGAAGAACCAAACAAGTGTTTTGATAATTCAGCTGCACTAGATTTTATTGAAACGAACAACGACGCAGTCGCAGTGACTATTGTACATTGTGAGACTCCAGCAGGATTGCTGAACCCTCCGAAAGACATTTGCAAGAAAGCAAAGAGCCTAGGAATGCTAACCATAGTAGACTGTGTTGCTTCATTGGGAGGAGCGGATGTCAGAACATCTGAGTGGGGAATTGACATAGCGATCAGTGCCTCGCAAAAGTGTCTATCTTCGACAGCGGGACTCACTCCAATGACTGTGAGCAAATTTGGTTGGGACAAGATAGTATCCAAGAAAACGCCCATAAGGAATTCATACTTATCATTACTTGATTGGAAGGATACCTGGGTTGCCTCGAGACGATTTCCATTTACTCCCTTCACCTCGGAAGTATACGCGCTATCGGCAGCGCTAGATGAAATTCTTGAAGAAGGACTAGAAAATACGCTGAAAAGACACGAGGAAATCTCATCAATGGTGAGGAAACGTGTCCAAGAGATGGGCTTGAAAATCTGGCCACTCGAAGAGAGTTTCTGTTCGCCTACTGTAACCGCGATTTCATTGCCGGAGGGTCTGGAAGAAGCTAGAATAATTCAGGAGGTTAGCAAGGCCTACGGCATACTGATCGGCGGAGGCTATAAGGAGCTCAAGGGAAGGGTCCTTCGAATCGGGCACATGGGATATCAGGCACACTTGCCGTTTATTTTTTCTACGATGGACGCGCTCGAATCTGTAATTAAGAGACTAAGATAGCTGACGCGGTCCAAAGCTAAACCACTGACCAGAGAGACGCGGCAAAAGTTTTCTGTTGCTGACAACAGAAATTTTGCTAGGTAAATCTGGAGAATGTTCGGAGAGCGCTAAATAGGGTACTGTGTTTTTCCTGAGTTATTTCAGCAACATGACGGAACTTGACCGAATCTATAATAGATCCTTTGACCTCAACCAAGCCGTTGCTGAAGGCTTCATCTTGGTCAATCTTGCCGGTCAGTATTTGGTAGAACAAGTCCGAGTTGCAATAGAAAATCACATCCGGGTTTTCTAATCTTCCGGTTTTAAAACTTACCATTCCATCTTTGGAAAAGACTACTGCAAACGGTTCTTCGCCGCCTAGATCAAATTGGACATTGCTACTCCAACCAAAAGTGAAACTCTTAACGTCCTTGGTCTTGTTCATGTAATCAGAAAGTAGTGATACTGCTCGCGCGCATTTTCCCGCCATGCAGAGATGCTCACCTCAATTTTTCTCTCTTAGTTTCTTTGCAGCTTCGAAGACTGACTCTATGACTCGTCCGTAGCCAGTACAGCGACAGATGTTTCCAGCCAAGGCCTCTTGAACATCCACTAAACTTGGGTTGGGATTCTTGTCAAGCAAGCATTTCGTGGATAGCATAATACCCGCCGTGCAGTATCCACATTGCAGTCCACCATTCTCAAGGAAACTTTTCTGAATTTGTGAAAGCTCCTCAGAAGTAGCTCCGACTGGAGAAAGTCCTTCCACAGAGGTTACTTTCTTACCCTCAAGATTCTGCACTGGATACATGCAGGAATAGACCGCCTTGCCATCAATGGACACAGTACAGGCACCGCAACCGCCGTAGTCACAACCTCTCTTTACACCGAAGAGTCCAAGCTCCTCTCTCAGAACTCGCGAGAGGGTATCATACGGCTTGATCGAAACAACACGATCTTGCCCGTTAACATTGATGGTTATCGTGTTGTGCATTGATTTCAGCTCTTGCATTTACTTCGCCACTACTTGCCCATTCAGAGATCTGTTGTAGGCTTTCATAATGCAGTCTCGGAGTACAACAGGCAGAAGCGCGAGCTTGTACTTGCTCGAACCATGAACCGATGGCAATAATCTTGCCTTCGAGAATTCGGATTCAACTGCGTCTCTTATGCTACTTTCATCAGGAATCTTCCCCAGAAGTTTCTTTTCAAAGTCCTCAGAACGGAATGGAGTTCTCTTGATACCTCCAAGAACAACTCGCAGGGACTCGATACTCTTGCTAGAATTCAATGAGATTTGTACTCCACAGTTTATCAAGTTGAAATCATACGCAGTTCTTCCAATCTTAACAAAAGCAGAGTGAACAATAGAAGGTTTCTTTGGCACCAGAACTTCTTTGACGAATTCGCCATACTTCAATTTGGTCAGAAATGCATCGATATAGAAGTCCTCCAGTTTGGATTCATATCCGTCATTCTCACTAGCTATTCTGATTGTAGTGTCGCACGCGAGAAGTGCTGTCGGCAAATCTACAACAGGAACTGAGATGCATATTTCCCCACCAATAGTAGCAACATTCCTAACCTGAACTGGTCTGATCTCGCGCAAAGCATCTTTGATGGCCTCTAGACCGTCACCAGTCCCCATCTTAGATTCTAAAAGTGACTGCAACGTCGTCGTTGCACCTATCTCAAAGTGCCCTGGTTCCTCCTTGATGTAGTCAAGCCCAAGTTTCATTATGGAGACGACGGTCTTGACTTCTGGGATGTAGCCTCGTTTGGCTAGTTCGTAAAATCCTGTTCCACCAGCTATTATGTGTGCGGTCTTGCCTTCTGAGGTTAGCTTATGAGAAATTTCCTTCTTGTCAGTAGAAGCAAAAAATTCATCAGGTTTGAAAACGGGCATGCGCAACCTCATGTTTCGTTTAATGGGTACTTTACTTTTCTCATTGTAGACCTGGCTCGCCTCAGAGCACTGAATTTAATAATTGCACCATAGTATAAACCAGCGATTTAGATGGTTTCCTTCGAAGCAGCGGTAAGAGAGGCAAAACTTGCAATAGATCATTGTTACTCTGTCAAGAAAGGCGAGAACGTAGCTATACTCACAGACCAAGACCACATGGTTGAGGCGAAGGCGCTCGCAGCGGTCGCAGGACAAGTGGGTGCGAATGTCGTGCTCATCGATGCTTCAGACTATGTGCAAGCTGGAATGTTGATTGCTGGCATACCCGAACCGCCTTCTCATATTTCTGCATTAATGGAGAAGACACAGGTCTTCATCATCAAGACGGACATGGACTTTGCTCACAGATTTGCTCACACCGACGCGTCAAGAATTGTTGAGAGAAACAAAGGGAGAATCGCTTCGGTGGAAGAAGAGATGGGAACTTGGGGTATTGATTACGACTACTTGGTTGAAACTAAAGAGAGGACTGCGAAATTAGGCGCGGTAACCAGCAAAGCTGACAAAATAAGAGTTACCTCTGCTAAAGGGACGGACGTTACATTCTCGATCAAGAATCGCCGCCCACTCGTAATCGTGCCGCAAAGAGCGCCTGGCGATGTAATGTCGCCTTTGCCGCTCTGGGGAGAAGTTGCACACTCAATAATCGAAGACAGTGGTAATGGCGTGGTGGTAGCTGATGGAATTGCCAACTCAGTAGCAAACAACGGTTTGAAAGATCCTATCACTTACAGCGTTAAAAATGGTAGGGCCTTCGACATCGGAGGAGGAGAAGAAGCTAAGAAGTGGAAATCTGTCGTAGAGGCAGCTGATGAGAATGCTAATGTGTTGTGCGAATTCGCTGTAGGAACGGGGCGCAGAGAAAGATGGAACACGGTTTCTGAAAAAGGAGCTCTGGGAACTATGCACTTGGCTATCGGAGAAAACGCTGGACCATACCCTGGTGGCAAAAATCATAGTAAGATTCACTTGGATGTCACAATCCGTTTCCCAACGATAGAAGCTGACGGAAGAGTCATTGTCGACAAGGGAGTATTCAAGCTGGACTAGAGAGCAATAGATGGGCCGATTCTAGACAAGTGGGTTTGACATTTCTGCGTCCAAGCATCTCATTAAGGTTCAATACTAAAATATCGATGGCATTAGCCCGTTCAGCAACTTTATTCTACTCGTAGGCGTCAGGCTGTTTTTCGTCATGTCTTGGCTCAGATATCTTTCTCCAACTGACATTAACATTTACAAAAAGGCAGGATACGGAGCGAAGATGACTCTTGGAGTGAGTCCAGCTCTCTTGATACTTGACGTAACAACCATGTTTGTTGGTGATAAACCTGAGCCTATAATCAAATCTATTGAGCACTTTCCAAACAGTTGCGGCA
>DAHVAI010000310.1 GCA_027314685.1 Nitrososphaerota archaeon
GGTTCAATATACTCAAAGCCATCGAGAGAGGAAGGGTCTACCCGCGGCAAATCGGCAACATAGATCTTGTGGGGAGTGTTTTTGACTGGCTCGAAAAAAGAACGGAAGAGATGGTCTTTGTTGTCAGGGGAAGGAACGTGCCACCGTCCAGACTTGATAGATGCATATCCTCGCTTCTTCTACAGGAGAACCAGTCGTTCGGAATAATATTCATAGATGCCGCATCCACAAACGGGACGGCTGAGTGGATGGAGCACTGCTGCAAGAACCTATTTCAAAACAGGGCGACTCTGTTCAGGAACGTTGAGCCTCTGACTGCATTAGAGAATATCAGTCTAGTAATAAGGAACATTGCCACAAACCCTGATTCAATCATCGCTCTTCTGGATGCGGACGACGCTCTCATGGGACCGCACGTTGTTGAAACCATCAGACAGGCCTACGCCGAAGGTGCCGACCTCACAGTGGGATCGTCGTTGAGGACCGATAAGGCATGTTACTATCCAGTCGAATTCGATCGTCCAAGGGAGCATCGAGGTGGTAACGTCTGGCAGCAGATGAGCACCTTCCGAAAACATCTCTTCGACAGCATAAATGAAGAGGACCTCAAACTCGATGGTTCATGGATACCATATGCGACAGACTGGGCTTATATGCTGCCAATGGTCGAAATGGCCAAGAAGCCAGTTTGGATACGGAAGTTCATATATCTTTACGACCCGATAAAAGAGAACAGATCTTACACACGGGATGACCGTGAGAGAATGATCGGGAGAATCTGCCAGAAACAGTCATATCTCAATTACCGCGAGGAGCTGAATCCATGAGTGCGACTTACTGCCCTCAACTCTGGGATGGGTTTTACATCAACAGAGAGGGCGATGTGTACCCTTGCTGTCACCAAAATCCACATTTGATTGGAAACATCAATACTTCTCATCTCAGGCAGATAGTCAATAGTGACCGGGCCCAGAAGGCACGTCTTGAGTCGCTTAATGGCGAGTTGCACTGCTATTTCGACTGTACCCTACTGGACAAGGACAGAGACAACGGCAGCCCTGTTTCCAAGCATTTCGTAGAGTATTCTACACTCCGGCGGTTGCACATAAGCTTTGGTGAAGCCTGCAATATAAGGTGCATAATGTGCTCCCATCCTCTTCGCCATTTAGAAAATCCGTTAGTTCTGGAAGCAGATACGGTCGTAAGAAACGTCGACATTACTCCATTTAGAGAAATTGTCATCCAGGGGGGTGAACCGTTGTTTGTGAAACAGTGTCTCAAGTACATGAAGTTCTTGGAAGATATTGGAAAGCGCTATACCTTGTTGACCAACGGACTTCTTATAAATGAAAAGATGGCGTACAGGCTTGCAGAGCATGCGAGCGTGATAAGCATCTCCATAAACGGAGGGTCCAAAGTGATGCATGAGAAGATCAATTTTGGATCGACTTTCGAGCGTGTTTTGCACAACATCCAGCTTCTGATTTCAGCCAGGAGGGACCTAAAATCGGATATGACCATAAACGGGAGAATGACAATTACCCCCCAAAACGTAACAGATGTCCCAATTTTCATTTCCAAATTCAGAAGAATGGGATTTGATCGTGTCAATTTTGGCTTCGTGAAGAAGACTGTTCCGGCTTATCTGAGGACGCACCCTGACGTACTTGCCCGCATAAGGGAAGAGATTGAATTCGTGTCTAGGACATCCAATCTCGATCTTTTAGATACTCTGAGGCTCAAACAGCTTGGTTTAATGGCTTGGCATACACGAACTTCATAGCGTGGGTGGAATGTTAGGCTATCAGTGTTTATAAGACTGAAAGGCGGCAGTGCATGAGTCGGGATGGCTTATCTGTGGTAATAAGGTGCCGCAACGATCCCAGTGTGCTGGACTGCATTCACAGCATCGATACGGATGCCGAAATAATAGTCGCTTACACCGGATCCCCTTCGTTGGAAGGTCAGATCAAGGAATGTGGGGCTAAATCAATTCCAGCTCCTTTTGGTAACTTGTCTAAAGTTTCCAATGCCGGATTCCAGGCTGCCTCCTGTGACAAGATAGTGTTTACAGACTCTGATACCCGGTTCGGACCGGGGTGTCTTGGTAAATTGACTGTGGCATTGGAGGACTACAAGATCGCTCGTGCGAAATTGCTTTTCCATGACACTCAACCTCCAACTCAACGGATGATTGCGAATGCACGGGATTACGTCAATCGCTTGCCGTTGACGTATACTCCTGGTTTAGCAGTGCGGCGTGATCTCCTGCCTGAGATCGGAGGGTTTCTCTTCAATGATATCGTTCCGTTCGCGGTGGATGCAGATCTGAATTTCAGAGTGGTGAAGGCTGGGGCAAAGACCGCTTTTGTGAGTGATGCATGGCTGCAGCATGGGAGCATCTCGCTTCGACATGATATACGGGCAGCCTACAGGATAGGTGATGGATGTGCGTGTAGTATCGATTATTGGAACAATTTGGGAACATACGGTCATCTCGGGAATTTCACACTCAAGGGAGTTCCTCCATCGCTTCTGCCGGATCTGTTGCGGAGCAAGGGAATCGCGACCCTAGCTTACCAGCTCTTCTGGGATGCTGCATACTGGCTAGGTTTTTTGCGCCGAAAATCCTCACCATAGACATGCCTTACTGGATTTCTACAGAAAATAAATCAAGTGCTCTCTTCTTGAATTGCGCATCCTGCTCAGACGACATCTGCATTTTGTATTTGCTGTAGAATGCATTCAAACCGTTTCTCTTTCGGGGAGATCCAGGGCTGGATAGCCTGGTAAGAAAATCGGATGCATCATGATGGACCAGATGATTTCGTAGCATTTCGTATCTTATTCCAGGTAAGTTCAGAAGTCTAATGCAAATGTCTCTGTCAGTGGTGCTCTCAAGTGTTTCGTCGAACCCTCCGGCATCAAGTAATCGTGAAAGCTTGACGAACAGATTCGAGCCTTGCACATTTGGATTTCCTACTAGAAAATCTCCGACAGAAATGGCAGAAGGGATCTTAAGATATGATCTTGGACGGTCCCCACCATCATGGCGGATTAATCCACTAACTATCCAGTCTGATGTAGTTTCGGAGGCCAAAGCAAGAGAATTGTCAATATACATCTTGTCCCACCAGTCGTCGTCATCGAGAAGTGCCAGAAATGTTTCTTGGGGATCGAATCCAGCTTTCGAACAGTAATCCAACCCTGTATTGATGGCACCCGAGAGGTTATGTGTCAGCGCATTTCGAATTAGGATGGCTGGAACCGAGGTTTTCAGTGATTCAACCGCCTCCAGATTTGCAACTTCATTGTCTGGATCGCTGTCACTGACAACGACTACTAGATCTGGAGAATGTATCTGTACGCGAACCGATGCGAGTGCTCTTTTAAGCTTTTCTGGTCTGTTCAACGTCGGAATAATCACCACTACCCGGAGAGGATCTGGCATTCCAGACCTTGCAGGAGTGATACCCCTGATTTTCTGGACTGCAGAAAGCAGGGCGGATGGTGACTTGTTGAACGAGTTAAGTTCTGCAGTGTCCTTTGGCACGCACCGCCCATTGTAAGGACCCAAACCTGGATGGAGGTGCGCATCGCTCTTGACTCTCCTATCTGCTGAAACGACCGTCATAACAATAGTCGCATCGGCCCCGACCTTTGAAGCAATGGCTTCCATCTCGTTGGTGAAGCTCACCTTTGTGGCTATGAAGGCATTATGGGCCAATTTGCCGACCTCGGCGCTTCTATGATCGCATTTGATAATCCGAGCGTTTTTCGCCCAAGAAAAGTAACCCAGTGCTTCCTCTACATCGAGAGATTTGCCGCTTATCAGCAAGCGGTCCGGGTCTAAGAACCAACTGAACCTGTTACGCTCACGAAGGAACTCCGGCATGTAAACAACTCTCAAATCAGGAAATGATGCTCCCGCTCCTTCCATGAACCCAATAGATAACGTGCTCTTTATTGCTACCAGTCCCTTATATCGTCTCTCCGAGAGTGTTGTCAAGACATCAACTACGGCGGTGCAGTCCAGTCTGCCAGAAGGAGTCCCCGGTGTGGGTACACAAACGAATACAATGTCGCACGAAAGCAAGGGCTCGAATTCGTGTTCTGCATCTATATCGAAGCCAACGCAACTGTAATGCAAGCTTAGCCCATGCATTACTGCACTCCCAACGGCACCAAGGCCGATGATACCTACTTCAGACAAGACGCAATGAATGAACCATTAGGTCATTTATCAAGTTTTTCGCTAACAAAATTCGCCTCAATAAGCCAGGGATCGGAGGACATTACATGAATAGCAAACGAGAATTCAAAGGCAATCTGGGCAGCGAAATCCTGAGAAAAGTGCCAAATCCTGACGGGTTATCAAGACGTGCTACACATGGTTCGACCCCTTATTGTGAGACAAGATCAGCTTATTCATCGAATACCTTTTCCATAGCTATTTCCTTTCACTTCAGATACGCCTGTTTCGGCGTGTAGTAATCAACACCTGAATGCAGTCTTTTATTGTTGTAGAAGCTGATGAACCTGGAGATTGTCTGTTCAGCATGTGTGAAATTGTCGAACTCGAATCTCCTCATTACCTCCTTCTCCAGTATGGCGTTGAACGATTCGATGTGCGCATCTTCCCTCGGTGTGGCGGGATGGATGCGCTCATGTGCAATGTTCAAGAATGCCAGCATCTCCTCAACCCTCTTGCATATCAACTGGGTGCCGTTGTCATTCCTTATGCGGATGGCACCAATCTCACCTATTGTGCTGCAATACCCTCCTTTTATAGTGAACATTGATGTCGACTACTACACAAGTGCCAAGACTGTACTCGACTGGATCTTGCCACTCTTGCAGAATGGCACGATTTTCCATTTTGACGACATTTATGAATGTCTTGGAGACTCTACTAAAGGGGAGTTGGCAGCCATCGGAGAGATGAAACTGCGAAGTGGTGTTTCTTTTCTTCCCTATTACGCGCATGGCATTCCCATTCTGTTCGGAAAGACCTATATATTCAACAAGTCAGAAACTAAACTGGTGGGCGGACAGTAGCCACTATGGGATTGACTTTGTTACATATGAAATCGTTTCAGTATCAAGGAGCGTGAGTCAGATTCCGGCCCGTGAGTTCTTGTTTAAATGTGTTTGCCACGTTCGTCGTGAGTACGCTGTAAGACAGTTCGGGATTAGAGTATTTTTGGACTCTATGTTGATAGAGTCATTGTACGGATATGCTGCTTTGTTAATGCGAAATCCGGCATTATTCAAGGACTCTAGGGCAAGACTCATCACTCGCCGCATAAACGCTGTCGAACGATTCTTTCATGTTAGATTTGTCGCCTGCACCTATTTTCCGCCTGACTTGTTGTGGCAGGATTATTTCCAGATCGACTCTTTCAAACCTAGACGGAATTCACAAGTGATAGACATCGGAGCAAATGTCGGAGACTGGACAGTGGTGGTGGGTAAGCATTTTGGCGCAAAGGTCGTTGCTATAGAGCCAGTAGCTACAGCCATAGAATTGCTCCAAAGAAATGTAAGGCTCAACTCACTGGAGACTTCAGTTAGAATATTGAATTGTGCACTTGGCGAGTCTGTGGGCACGGTTAATCTGGTAATTGATGCGTTAACTGGATATGCGCAATCTATAGATCCACCAGACTCCACAAAAGGTGGCTATTACAAGGCCAATTGTCCACTTGACACTCTAGACAACATCACATCTCGTCTAGCTATAGACGCTGTTGACATTATCAAAATAGATGTAGATGGGGCCGAAATGAATGTGCTCAAGCGATCGAACGCAACGATCAATAAGTTCGAGCCGAAGGTTATCGTGGAGGTCCATACCAAACAGTTGCGCCAGAGCGTAATGAGATACTTCCAGGCCCTTGACTATAAACTGGTCTTTGAGAAGGTGAACTTCTGGAATTCGATTTCTGTCCTTTATCTAGAACCTGTTCAGATTGAGAGTACTGCATGAAGATTTCCTTATGCTTTGCGATGCCAGAGAGCATTACATGTCGGTCGTAAAATGCTCAGATTCTGACAAATTCGCTATTACTTTATAAAGGATGTATCTGTCAATTCCTCTGAAATATGGACTTGAGACGAGTTCTCAAAATACATAGGCGGCTCAATTGGTCCCATCCAACAAATCTGCTCTTTCGTATTTGGTGGTCTACAAGGTGCATCCTCACGCTGACCTGACAGAGGTGTAGCTTACGCTGAGTTCTTGTGAGTTGTTACCGTGGCCTGAAACGAATTCTCGTAGATACTCAAGAGGTTCTATTGTTGAAAAAAGTAATCTCAGAATTAGAGAGGTTTATGACTATCGAGTAGAGGAAATTTCGGATCATGCTTTGCAGGAGGTTGTGTCTATTCTCTTTCTACTATGTCGTATTTCAAAGCAA
>DAHVAI010000319.1 GCA_027314685.1 Nitrososphaerota archaeon
AGTTATTGACTAACTGACTCGAAAACAAGTCACAGTATCTCTGCGAGAAGATAGCTAAGAGGCCGTTGAAAATCGATGCAAATCATTTCGATCAGAAGCTTTCAAAGCTCTGGAAACATGGTCAAACAACTCAAAAGCAGACCTTGTCGCTTCGGATATCGAGCCGAAATCTCTAGGATATGTCTCAATTGTAAGCAAGTCATCTCTTATTTTCACAAAAATAGTCAACCCTGTCTCGCTTGTAATCCACGAGAGCGTAGTGGTACCGTTTCTGAAAGCTGATCCGAGCCACCTTAGATTTCCAAACCATTTGTAGCTCATCGAATCGGCAAGCTGCTGCTGGTTCAAATCTTCTGGAAGAACTGATTGAAGGAGAATAACTGAATACGAATCGCTTTTTCCAGTCTTCTCGCCAGGTCTCTTGGAGGGAGAGACAGCGCTTTGTCCTTTCTCGCTAATCGCGTATGAATTGTCCATCCTCTCTATGAAACCGTCGCGCTGCAGTCGGTGCAGGGCTCTCGAGAGAGTCTCCTGATGCAAACCAAGTTTTCGTCGAATCCCTTGAAACGAGAATTGCTGAGTATCGTGGTCGCTTCCGATCGCTTTCAATATGGCCAAGTCACTCGGACTAGGCATTTCGACAGTTTCGTCGAGCTCCTGGCCTTTTCCGATTTCGTTGTTCAGCGCCATTGAAAACGTTCCCATACTTTGGGAGTTGTCCCGAATATATACTTTGAGTTGTCCTCTCACAAGTTGAGGTAAATCGGCGCACCTGAAGAATTGCTGGCTAGCGCCGCTTCTGCAATTATTGTATTATTAAGTCCGTCTTCAGGCTTCACGAGTGGTGGATTACCGTTCTTCAATGAATCGAGAAACGCGCTCATCTCGGCCATTAGAGGTTCTTTGAAATCTCGCCGGGGTATAGATGTCCCTTTTGCGTCGTCGAATCTTGTTTCCTGGGTCACGAAATCAAGTGAAATTACGCCTTGTGTGCACACGATCGTAAGATGACGCAAGCGCTTAGGAGTAACCCAGTTTGAGACGATGAAAGCAGTTTTCATGCCTTTGAATCCTAAAGTCAGCGCCGCGAAATCTTCGCGCTTCGGGGACAAAACGCTTCCCAAGCGAGCAAAAACAAGTTTGGGCTCTTCATCGAAGAGCCATCTTGCGGTATCGATGTCGTGCACCGTAGTGTCCGCTACTATTCCGACATCTGTTATGGTACCTGCCCACTTGTTTTCCCTGTGAAACTCTAGTAGAAGTGGGTCGCCAAACATCTTATCCTTGATAGCCTTCTTTGCTTCCACCACTGCTTGGTTAAATCGTTCAATGAATCCTATTGTCAAGAACGCTCCTGAATCATGAGCTAGCTCGACTAATCTTCTTCCATCCGCGGAATTCGCGGTCATCGGCTTTTCCACAAAAGTATTGATTCGCTTACTCAAGACTTTGGATGATACTTCAAAATGAAGCGTTGTCGGG
>DAHVAI010000320.1 GCA_027314685.1 Nitrososphaerota archaeon
TAGATATCTGGGTCACACTATTGTTATGAACATGATATCGAATTATGAAATACCAGATTAATGCTCGAGAGTAGGAGAGATGGACGCCATGAAGTCTGAATTGAGTTGGGAGTCATGGGCAAACAGCAAAGAAGCGAAGAGACATTATGTAGTGAAGGGATACCAAGATGATCTCTGGCATCACATATACAAGAATAAAGTGAAGAGATTATTGGTCCAAGGAGCGAAATTCTGCATAGTAATCTGGCGAGAACAAGGTACAGCGCTTGTCCTTCCAATAGAGTGGTTCCTAAAAAACGTGGCCCGCTCAACTACCGAGAATAGTCGTGGCTCTTGGGATGGACACTTAGGGAAGAAGGGACTTAGGTATGGACAATCCGGCGACAATCAATGGACGAATCCATTAGAATCTGTAAGAAAACTCCTGTATGATCGGCCGAACGATGCTGAATCAATACTTCAGGATCAAAGGAAAATGAGTCAAGACTCAGTGAACTTCTTTGGCTCTATTGAGACCTCATTAACAGCTGGCGGCAGCACCACCGAAGGGTTCGACCAGGGTGATACGGCTACAAGAGATGCACTAGATAGAGTCAACACTTGGTGGGTAAATCAAGGAGCAACATACCGTCAGGAAACCCAGGGCAATCTTCTCTGGGCTCCAAAAAGGGGAAAGAAAGGCCAAGAACTAGAACACTGGAGAAATATGGCACTTCTTAGGCAGGGGGATGTGGTTTTCCATTATGCGAGTGGTAGTCTGAGAGGTTTGAGTCTTGTTATTTCTAAAGCGATAGACTCGACACAACCTCCAAATTTCCCAACAAGAGTATGGAGTGGATTGGGGCATCTTGTTGAGGTGAAATTCGCACCCTTGAGAGTACCGATTCCATTGAGTGAAATAGATCTCAACCTAAGACTTCTGGAGTCGGACGTATTTTATCGAGATGGAAGGGTCCAGCAGAAATATCTGTCACGCGTTAGCAGACTGTTTACATCTCAGTTAGCAACAAACATACCACCTATAGGGATCTTGTTATCATCGCTATTGGGAAAGAGAAAGCGCGTCACCAAGAATGAACAATTGCCATCGCCTGAGGAAGAAGAGGATATCGAAGTTTCCAAAGACTTGTCAAAACTCTCTCTCGAAGAGTTAAGGAAGATGTTATTGGATTATTCACCCAAAGGTAAAGTCTGGATCAAGGTGGATGGAAAGCGGTACGCAAGAGACACTGTCATTACAGCTGCTCTGAAGATGTACCGCGGCTTTCGATGTCAAATCTGCAACCAAGGCATTTTGAAGAAGAACGGACAGCTGTACGTTGAAGCTGCCCATATAAAGGCCAAAAAGCATGATGGAAGTGAAGAGCCGAGCAACATTATGGTGCTTTGCCCAAATCATCACAAAGAGTTCGACTACGGAGATAGAATAGACATCAATCGTACAGAATCCGATTATGAATTCGAATTGAATGGAAAGTCATACCATATAACATTATC
>DAHVAI010000324.1 GCA_027314685.1 Nitrososphaerota archaeon
CGGGACGACCGGGCCGAAAATCTCTTCCTGGACGAGTTTTGAATCCTGAGTAACACCATCAATAACAGTTGGTCTGTAGTAAAATCCTTGAACGAAACTCATTGGCTCTGATCCACCGGTCAATATCTTCCCACCTTCACGCTTTGCATCTTCTACGAATTCTTCAGTTGTATCACGCGCGCTCTTACTCACCATCGGTCCGAGTTCGGTTCCAGATTCTAGCGGATTTCCTATTTTCAGTTCTTCAGCTAGCTTAACAAACGCCGGGACAAACTTCTGCTTGATCTTTTCATCTACGTACATCCTTTCAGAGCAAATGCACGTCTGGCCGCAGTTCCAGAATCTAGCCCAGAGGGCGCATTTCAACGTCCATTCCATGTCAGCGTCGTGCCACACGATCAACGGGGCTTTACCACCCAGTTCAAGCAGTAGTTTTCCGATGTGATTTGAAGCGCTCTGCATTATCTTCGAACCTGCTGCGGTGCTTCCAGTCATGGTGACGAGTCCCGTAATGCTGTTTGAGACTAGCTCATCACCCACTTCAGACCCGCTCCCATAGACCAAGTTTAGGACCCCCTTTGGAAGGCCCGCTTCAATCGCGAGCTTAACAAGCTCGACTGAGCTAAGAGGGGTGTTCGTCGAAGGTTTTGTCACAACAGCGTTTCCGGCAATCAGAGCCGGCGCAATCTTCCTTGCGACGGTCGCCGAAGGAAAGTTCCAAGGAGTAATTGAAGCAACGACGCCTATGGGCAGTTTCAGAATCATTACCGATTGCCTTGAAAAATCGCTTGGAAGGATGTCGCCTTCTATTCTCCTTGCAAACTCTGCGTAATACTCGAAATTGGATGCCGCCCCTTCGACCTCGAGCCGTGACTCGAAAAGCGGTTTACCCTGCTCTGAAGAAAGGATTCTTGCTAATCTCTCGTTGTCTCTGCGAATCAGTTCTGCAATTTTCTTGAGATAAGCGGCTCTCTTGATAGGAGCTAGATCCTCCCATTCCGGCTGCGCTTGTGCAGCGGCTTCAAGCGCCATTTTTGCGTCTTCTCTTGTACCCTTGCTGATAGTAGCAATTACGCTTGTAGTAGCAGGGCTCATGACATTGATTCGTTCACCGCCGGCGGATTCGACCCATTCTCCGTCAATGAACATCCTGTTGTGCCCAAATACAATACTTTGATTCTTGGCTTGCCCTGTTTCTGTCATAAGTGTCCATAACTCAAAACAAGCAAATAAGCTTGCCACTTTTCGCGCTATAGCTTTTGTTGTGTGATTTCTTGTTCACTAACTAGAGTTTTCTTCGCGCGTCATCAAAGTGGACTCCACCAGTATTGGAGCATCGTAGAACGCAGCGAGCGCGACGCAGTCCGAAGCTCGGTATCCTCGCAATGAAAAACTCTTTTCGTGGCCGCGGAAGTTGATATCACCTCGCAAGAGGGCTCCACTTCCATATATTTGGACGTTCACTACTTGAAGCCCGCCTCTTTCGGCGAGTTCCTCAACGATGTTGTAAATGCTCGGTATTGATGATCTGTCTCCTTTGACGAACCGCGCCATGTGAGTTGCAACCTCGCCCGAAAAAGCCCTCATAACTAGTCTGTCTCTTTCGTCGGCAAGTGAGTTTAGACTGACAACCCCTTCTAGTCCACCCTCGTCCAGAAAGCCGATGGATCCCAAACGGGCAGGGACATACTTGGAATTAGCATCGGACATTACTCAAGCACTCTTCATGCCTTGTATTTGACCATAGTTGGGATTCGCGTCTTGATAGAGGCCAACGGATTTGCAATCCAAAGGCCCTTAGCACGTATACGATTATCTACAAACCTAGTTCCCGCTTTGCAAACTTGCTTTTGCCAAAACGTTGATGAAACACCAGACATCGCCCACAGATCGAAGATAATATCTCGCTTTTGTCTTGGCACGTTTGTGCATCACCTTTATTGTAATGTGACCAGCAAGGCTACGAAATGCGTCCTCGTCCGTTATGTCATCGCCTATGAAAATCACGGCGCCTCGCTTTCTAAGAGTTCGCAATATTTTCAAAGCAGCCAATCCCTTGTTCCACCTCACACGCGGCCTTACTTCGACTATCATTTTGCCTGTGGTCAGCCTCAGAGCCTTGTACTTTGCCACTATCCCTTTGACAATATGCACCACTTCCTCTCTCTGAGATGGCTTTACTATTCTGTAATGTACCGAAACCGTGAGTCCCTTATCCTCAACTATTACACCCGGAATGGATTCAAGCTTAAATTTCAATTCGCTTGCCATTGCTTTCAAGAATTTCTCCATTTTCACCGCCTCTGGATGCTTGAAATTTAACCTTGGTCCAGATATTTCGAACCCGTGGTTTCCGGCGTAGTATATTCCATCAACGTTTACAATTCGCTTTAGCTGATCATTCGACCTCCCGCTAATTACTGCAATCTCAAATTTTTTGTTGGAAGCGAGATTTTGTAGAAGTTTGTGATTTTTCTTTCCAAGCCTTACCAAATCTGGTCTGCGAGCGATTCTTGCAAGCGTTCCATCAAGATCACAAAACAAGTACACAGTCTTAACTCTAGAAAGAGATTGCTCCAAACGTTTCCTTTGATCGAAAAGGTAAATCGCCAACAAGAGTCACCAGAGGTTCTTTATCGCGATATTAAGATGTAATTGTTAGTATATTGCACTATAGAAACTAGATAGTCAGTTTTGTCCCGAAAAATAGGAAAGGTTATGAGTCTGGATTGAGTTATAACAACTTCGGGAGAGATGAGAGTTGAGCAGGAAAATGAACAGGATTAGACTTTGCATTAACACGCAAACCCCTCTAATTAGATTCAACGTACCATACCAGGATCTCTTGGAAAAATACCAGGTGAGGAAAGGATCAATCAAGCTCTCAGACTTACGTGAAGGCGTAGATTATGATTACACCCCAGGGGGTGTGACCGCGATGCTCCAACCGATTGTTAAGAGATTGATTGACCTAGACATAATCGACAAACCTGCTTGGGTCGCCCTAGGTCCAGGATCGCCAGAGAGAATCGAAAGTGATATTGCGAATCTCTATAATGTATGGCTCGATAGAGATCAACTGTCACTTTATGCAAATTTCAAGGAAGGTATCTGGAATGAAATTCATGGTTTAGATAGCCCTTCCTTCAAGGCCGAGGAGTATGAGGCTTACGTCGAATATAACTGGCGATGCGCAAAGATTATGCTGAAGATGCTAAACGACATTGATTTTTATTGGATTCATGATTTCCAGCAGCTACACATAGGGAACCTGATTGGACCCTCAGCTCCAGCCATTTTGAGATGGCACATTCCGTTCAATCTAGAGAGGGTGTCTGAGAGACTCAGGACGCTTATTCTCAAGAGCATTGAAGGTTTTGATTCGATAGTTGTTAGCACAAAAAGAGATCTTGAAGGTCTAATCCGGGCAGGCTACAGGGGAACTGCGCACGCGTTTTATCCGTACCTTGACAAGAAGATTTGGAGCAAGGCTTCGGAAGCTTCGTTGGATCAGGTCAGAACAAAGTTTAGCCTAAAAACAGACGATCGACTATTGTTGGTAGTCGCTAGGATGGATCCGATCAAGGGTCAGGACGTCGCGATAAAGGCACTATCCGCAATCTCTGACAAGTACCCGAAGGCAAAGCTAGTTCTTGCAGGAAATGGAAGCTTTACGGGAAGCTCGAGTGGTGGACTGGGTCATCCAAAGGCTTCGACTTGGAGGGTGAATCTTGAAGCCCTTACGGAGGATTTGCATCTTCAGGATAGTGTTCTGTTTACCGGACATATCAACCATGAAGAGCTAAATGCATTCTACACTTTATCAGAAGCTGTTCTGGTCACCTCATCAATCGAAGGTTTCAATCTTACAGCGGTCGAAGGTTGGTTGCATGGCAAGCCTTGCGTTGTTAGTCAAGGAGCCGGTGTTTCAGAGCTTGTGCATAACGAAGTAAATGGTTACACCTTTGCCCCGTTAGAGTATCACGACCTAGCCGAAAGACTGGACGATCTATTGGGTGCTCCTGAGCGTGCTGTGAAGCTGGGTGAAAACGGCACGATAATGGCAAAGCAATGTTCAGTCGAATTTGCTGTGGACCGTTTCCAAGAGGTATTCGAGCAAACCTCAGCGAAGTATGCGAAGGTTCACAAGACCATTCCATCGGTCTTGCAGTCGGAAGTACGAACAGTCGGCACTTAATGCTAAGAATGCGGCTCGAAGTATTCTTTTCTCCTCGTCCATTCGTGCTTCAACATCCCGAAGTACATCTGATTCCAGTACTTTCCCTCGAAGAAGCACCGGTCTCCGAGTGTTCCTTCGTGCTTGAAACCAAGTTTTAGCAGGAGCTTCTTAGATGGTTCGTTAATTTCGAATGGGCATGCTTCTATTCTGTGAAAGTCTATCTCAAAACCGTAGACGAGTACAGCCCATAATGCTTCAAACATGTAACCGCGCTTCTCCACCAGTCTGCGATGGGTCTTGAGCATTAGACTATTTTGGGACTTCGAATGCTCCCTCGTTTGAGGCTCGCGCCAAAAGAGCGCCTGACTTTACCAATCTCTCTGACAGCGGTGAAACCAGAATGAAGTAGAGCGTTCAAATCCTTCACCGATCTCAGAGCTGTTAGTACGCCAGGAACAGTTGCCCATTCCATAATTCCGTGGCCTTTGGGTGCTCCAAAGAAATGCACGTGAGAATGGATTAACCCCGGCAAAATCGTGATGCCATCTTCATTCTCACTAAGAATCTTGGCTCTCCTCGACGCTTGAACTGAGCCTTTCTCGCTAAAACAAGAGATAAGACCACTCTGCGAATCGATTACGATTGTAGCCTTTTCGTGTAACTGCCTGCCATCAAAGACCCGGCCGCAAAGGACAATTTGCCGTTCATTTAGCTCTGCGATATTTTAGGTCTGGGATAAAGTTTTGCGGGTTTAGGCGCGCTCATTGGTCTAGATGCATTAAATAGAGTGGGGCTGAGTCTGCCTTGTCAACAGTCATCTTGACGTTAGGATCACTACGAAAAATTCCTGGAGACATTTGGTTCACCTCTTTTCTAAGCGTCATAGGTTTGATCGGCTGGTCCGTTGCAATGCCCTTTTTCGGCGTCTACCTCAGTGTCTCGAGAGGAATTCCTCTGGGTGAAGTTGGCATAACTTACCTGCTT
Source organism: Nitrososphaerota archaeon (assembly GCA_027314685.1). The sequence goes on from DAHVAI010000324.1 coordinate 5,165, forward strand.
TCTGCCATTCTCAGCTTCTTCAGCCAGCTAGTGGGTGGAAGACTTGTGGATTCTTTTGGGGTAAAGCCAGTAATGCGCTACGGTTACTTGGGCACATCAATTGCAGCAGCCGTTACAGCGTACCTTGTCATAATCAATGTGAATGGCTTACTTTTGATACTTCTCTATCCACTCTTCAACTTCATCAGAGGATTATCTCAGCCGTCGATATCGTCACTTATTGCCAACAGAAGCGCTGCAGAAGTGCGAACTGGATTTTCAATGCAGAATATTGGTGGCAATCTCGGGTTTGCCATCGGTCCAGCAATAGGAGGAGTACTTTCAGAATACGCAGGTTACGGCGACATATTCTTTGTATCGTGCTTCATGTCGTTGATTGCCCTCGCATCAACAACTTATTGGTTCCGCAAGAAAATCCCCGAAAGTATACAAAGTGAAAGAATGCACGATTCCAAAAAATTCAGACTAAGCTGGACTGCTGACAGAAACCTGATACTGCTATTCATACTGCTAGCTTGCATCTTTTTTGCGTTGGGATACGAGGTCACTCCTATGTCGCTCTTTGCTGCAAACTTTCTGAATATCCCCGACTCTCTTCTGGGACTCCTTTTCACAACGAACGGTCTTGTCATCGTCTTTGTACAACTTCCGTTGATGCGTGTATTCGGTCGAGTTTCACTGATTTTTCCAATGACAATAGGATGTGTGCTGACAGCAGCTAGCTATTTCCTGATTGGAATCTCGACTCAGTTCACAGAGTTGTGGATAGCTATGGTAATCGTGACGCTTGGAGAGGTGGCTCTTACTGTACCTTCGCAGCTGGTCGTGACCGCCTTCTCCGAACCTGGGAATCGTGGTACCTTTCAAGGATACTATTTCGCCTTCTCAAACGGTGGAAGATCTATCTCATCCTTTATCGGACCGCTCTCGTTCCAGATCTTTGCATTGCATATAGCAGTAGCTTGGTATGGCGTTGCGTTGTTTGTTCTTGCAACCGGAGGTCTACTCGCATGGATTTCACCGAGAGTGGAACGCGACTATCGCAGGAGGCTTGTACGAGATGCAACTTCACTTGAGCAGCATCCATGACTTTGGGACCGCGGTTATTGAGGATACTATCCTGATAACGTGTGCCAAAGGGGAGTCAATAACGCCTTACGAGATAGTTCACTGGTAAGCACGTGTTTATCTAGCGAAAGCGCCCTTTCCTGGACCCGGTAAGGCCCGAGGACATCAAGTTGTGCATGCATATAGGTATCGAGGATCGCCTTAGGACACCCTGCCTAATCTAGGCGCTTTGCGGCACTGGCTAAACCTGCTTCCCCTAGTTCCCAAGAGCGGGAATTTACAATGAGATTGCAAATAGGTAACCAGTTAAGCAACCTAATTTGACAAGGATAGATAAACTGGATTTAGGCTAGATCTCAACCATCCAGTTTCGCAATAGGCAATGGTTATTTGCATTTGAATACTGTTAGACAGGTAACAACGGATGACGGGATGACAGGTATGCTTTCAATACAGTTAGAGAACAAGAAGCCTCAAAGCGAAGAGGCAAACGAACGACAGTGTTGTGATTATTGTGGTGGGCTCTTGCCTGCAGTGGGCGCTGCTCGCTCAGAGAGGAGGAAATACTGTTCAAAGAGCTGCCAGAGCAGGGCCTCCCAAGGAAGGATCAAAGCAAGGATGCAGACGCCTCCTTCCAAGAGATACGCTGCTAGGCTAAAATTCTCAAACCCACTCTATTTCAATTAACAAGAACCAATCTCTTGCTGTGAAGGAGGCCTCGCAGTAGGCATCATTCTCCCTTTAGCGTTGTAGAGGAGGTCGTGGCCGTACCGTCTTTGAATATTGCAACAAACTCCACGACATAGTTCGCTCCAGATATTATTGGAACAGTTCCATTGCCTAGCACAGTATTGTACTGGAAGGAATATGAAGAGATTTTGATTGGGCTCATTGGATTGTATTGTTCATATGTTCCATTGACGTAGATGATCAATCCGGTCAGCTGCGACCTAGAGATAACGTGAATCGTACCGCCAAGCGAGATCAGAGAAGTTCCCCTTGTGGCATTCAGTGAGAAACCGGTCAGAGATATGTGATGCTGACACGGTTCTGCCGGTACAGGGTAGCTGATGTAAGTAGTTGAGCTATTCTGCAGCACGGAAAAAGTCCCTGAGCTCTCTACGCATGTTATACTCGTGCTTCCATCGCTGGTGAATGTGATGGCGGCGTATGTGCCTACGAGAATTACGACTATGACGGTCGCAATCAAGATCGAAAGCCCGAGTGAGGTAATCGCTTTGGATGCCATTGCACCTGACCGCTTTGGATTTTGCTACAATAATTCTCTTGATAACGTTATGGAATAAGTTGCAAACGTCTCAAATCTTTTCAAATTTTTGCTATGACAATCAGCATCAAGTCTAGACCCACATCAATTCTTGAATGCTTATACAACCCAGCAGCCAGCAGATAAGCCTCATTAGTTTGAGGCGATTATG
>DAHVAI010000331.1 GCA_027314685.1 Nitrososphaerota archaeon
AGACATTTGCGAGATTGTCGTAAATATGATAGTGGGTTCTCCATTCTAGAACAGATTTCTAGTAAGAGCAGCAATGCTGACCTAGGGCAACGCCGAACGATCCATGTTTCTATCGCACCGGCCTGTTTGTTGTGGATGACTGGAGATAGCGAGCTTCCTTCGGCTTGCTATTGCTTTGACATTTCTTTCTTCTCAGAAGCAAGGTAAGCCCTGTAGCAATCAGGATTGTCATATACGTGATCGAGATACGCGTCCAGCGGGGATTCCTTGTTGCATGCTGTGCATGACCGCAACCCAGCAGCCACTGGTTTGTTTGGTCGTTCCGCCGGTCGCGACATATCTTAAAGCTCAAGTGGAAATGGCTGCTTCATGCTCTTTAAAGTTTCGAAAGTTCGTCATTTCATAAAATGAGCGTGTTTAATTCTGAAGATAACACTGATTGGGAATTGCGCCAATCTGGCCAAAACAAACAATTGTCAACTCATCCAGCACTTCTTATTAATTAGACTTCAAGAATCCTTTCCGACGAAGAACCTCTTGGAAAAAAAGAAATCGAGAAGTAGAACGCTCTTCTATTTTTTGATCATATTATCTTTGGTAACCGCTCTGCTCTTCTCTATCTTGGCGGGACTGATAATACTCGTTGCCTCGGTTGCGTATTTCTCCTACCTTAACAAGTTGGCAAAGAAATCAGTAAATCCTAACCAAGTGTCAAATGAAACTCAAACACCTACCGCTCAGAAAGAAACAATCGAAAGAGATGTCCTCAAGGTTCCTTGCACGCGTTGTAACGCTCTTGTCGATCCAGCTAAAGATAAGACGTGCCCGAGTTGTGGTGCGTCTATCACCGTTTAAGAACCGGGCTCAGTCGTTTTCAAATTTTTTGGCTACTCGTTCGGCCGCTTGCGTCGCAGCGTCTACAGCGTTCATGATGCTGGTTCTAACGGATCCCTTCTCGAGCTCGTAAATTCCCGCAATCGTAGTTCCGGCTGGTGTCGTCACGCTATCTCTAAGTTCGGCGGGGTGCATCTTCTTCTGACTCAGAAGGTCCGCCGTCCCGGTCAGAGTCTTTGTGACTAGCTTGAACGCAATGTCTCTGGGCAATCCAACCTTCAAGCCGGCGCTCACCATGGCCTCAATAAGTCTCGCAATATACGCTGGTCCACTTCCACTTAGGGCCGTGACTGCATCCATAAGGTTCTCGGGAACTGGAATGCATTCACCGAAGCGACAGAGGATGAACTCCACTCGTTCATGATCTTTCTTTGTAAGTTTCGGACTGGTTGCGTATGCCGTTATCGCTTCCCCGATAGTCGCAGCGATATTTGGCATCGCGCGGACCACCTTGGCTCTTGGAATCGCTAATTCAATCTTCCTTATG
>DAHVAI010000094.1 GCA_027314685.1 Nitrososphaerota archaeon
CGGTTTGGTTGACAACACTATCAAAGTCTTCTACACAACTGTGCGTAGCGCACCGCCGTTTCTGATCGCAATCGGTCTACTGTTGGTTTTCTCCTACTGGCCGAAATTCAACTTTGGTATCACGATTTTTCCTTCCTCAAATTCGATAAACCCGCTCCTTAATGTGCCCCAATTCATGCTTTACAACCCACTAACTGGCAAATCATCACCAGTCTGGCTCTTGGATAACATGCCGATACTCAACGCACTGTTGGTTGGCGACTGGCCAGCTTTTGCCTCCGCAGTCCAGCACGCTATACTTCCAATAGTCGCGCTTGTGTTATTCGGGTTTGGCGCTTTGGTAAGGGTGGTAAAAGTATCAATGCTTGAAGTGCTTGACCAAGATTACATTCGAACTGCTAGGAGCAAAGGGTTGAAAGAGAGAGGTGTTATACTTGTGCACGCTCTAAGAAATTCCCTGCTTCCAGCATTCACAGTAATGGGGCTGACGTTTGCAGGTCTCGCAACAGGAAGCCTGGTTGCCGAATACATCTTCGGTTACTACGGATTGGGATACTACATCGGTCAAAGCCTCTTCACATTCGATACACCTTCTCTGATAGCGGCAACTGTTCTAGTTACAATCATTATAGTAGTTGCTAACTTGATAACCGACGTCAGCTACGGATTCCTAGATCCAAGGACAGCTCAGGGATGATATGATGAGCCTACAGGGAGCGAGACTCACAATTTCAATCCTGGTAAAGAACAGGGTCACTTTCGCAGGAATTGTGATTCTTGTTGCATTCACTACGTTTGCGATCGTAGCACGATTGGATCTCAGATTGATTACACCGTACAGCCCCGATACTCCGAACTTCACAATAGCCAACGCTCCGCCGTCACTTGTGCATTTAATGGGAACGGATCGTGAAGGCAGGGACCTTTTCACAAGAGTCATGGCAGCACTTCCAATTGACATTTGGATTCCTCTTGTTGTTACTGGGCTGAGCGTCATCATAGGAGTTGCCTTTGGTCTTGTTGCAGGTTACTCAGGCGGTATAGTAGATGAAGCGATACTTCGCGTTACTGATTTTTTCTTTGCAATACCGGTAGTGATATTCGCAATTGTAGTGTCTGCCCTAATTGGCTATAATCAAGTTAACACGAGAGTCTACTATACTGCGCTGGTCCTAATAGTGGTTGGTTGGCCGATTTACGCCCGTCTGGCTAGGGTGGGCGTGTTGAATCTGAAGCGAGCGGCATACGTTATCGCCGCTCAGGCATCAGGAATTAGAAACACTCGAATAATCAGAAAACACATATTTCCGCAGGTATTCACAGTCGTACTAGCATATGCGACGCTTGACATGGGTGCGGTCGTGTTGATCTACTCTGTATTTGCCTTCTTTGGATTGGGCGTTGCTCCGCCGACTCCTGAGCTTGGTAGGATGGTGTACGATGGCCTCGATTCGCTACCTCAAAACTGGTGGTATTCGGTCTTCCCTGGACTCGTGCTAATGTTTCTGGCACTAGGGTTTTCACTTGTAGGTGAAGGGCTGCGGGATGCTTTTGATCCGAAGATTAGGGGACAAAGGAGGTAGCAAATCATACCAGACAAGATTCTTGATGTTTCAGACCTTTGGATAAACTACGTTTCTCAGGGCAGAAGCATTTCTGCAGTCAGAGGGGTGTCATTTACATTGACAGAGGGCGGTATTCTAGGAATAGTTGGAGAAAGCGGATCTGGCAAGAGCAGCCTTGGCCTTGCAGTGATGAAACTTCTTCCAAAGTACTCCGAGACCAAAGGAAGCATTCGGTTCATGGAATCCGAACTAACAAAGGTCCCTAAAGAGCGGATGCCGGATCTTAGAGGGACGGGAATGACGATGATCTTTCAGGAACCTATGTCTAGTTTGAATCCAGTAATGAAGGTTGCCGATCAGCTCGCTGAAGCTATCAATATCAGAAGAGAAAGAAACATCGAAAGAGTTCCTTCAAAACCGGACCAACTTTACTCATATGTTCAAACAGGGGATGGTGGTGCAGCAAGTCCAATGCAGTCAAGGTTGGGAATCAGGAAATCGCGATCATATATTTCGGAACAAACAAGGAGGGAAATAATTCAGGCTCTAAAGACAGTACGGATAACTGATCCGGAGCGGACTTCGGGCAAGTATCCCCACGAGCTCTCAGGTGGTGAGCGCCAACGAGTGATGATTTCGATGGCATACTTGCTAAAGCCGAAGCTTCTGATAGCCGACGAACCGACCACCGCGCTTGATGTCACAACTCAAGCACAGATTCTCAGGTTGATGCTAGAGTTAAGAGAGCAAATCGGGACTTCCATCATGTTTGTTTCGCACGACCTACTGGTCGTAGGGCAGATCTCAGACAAAATTGCAGTGATGTACGCGGGGGAAATAGTCGAAATCGCAACAACGCAAAGTGTCTTTACCAACCCAATGCATCCATATACCCAAGGGTTATTGAACTCGATACCTTCTGGTTACAAGAGGCAAGGAAGAGTAAATCCAATACCTCAGCCTTCACAAGGAGAAATTCCCCAGCTCATAAATGGATGCAAGTTTCACACAAGGTGCAGACTATCACTTGACCGATGTAGTAGAGATGGTCCAATGCTAAAGGAAGTGGAGGAAGATCACTATGTCTCTTGCCACCTCTACTGAAGAAATCATCCGAGGTCAAGACCTAGTCGTGGAGTACAAGGTTGGCACGGGATTTCTGGACCAGAAGAAAATGGTGATCAAGCCGGTGGACAACGTTTCGCTCTCGATCAAGAAGGGCGAAGTTCTTACTATTATCGGCGAAAGCGGAAGCGGCAAGACAACTCTGGGCTTGTCTGTGTTACTGCTGAACAAACTTGCATCAGGAAAGATCTATCTCCATGGAAAGGATATCACCAGTTACAAAGGCAAGGCAATCAGGGACATTCGAGGCCGCATGCAGCTAGTGTTCCAGGATCCTTACTCGAGTTTGGACCAGAGAATGAAGGTGCTGGAAATTGTCGAAGAACCGCTCATTGGAATCGGAATCAAGGACAGGGCGACCAGAGAGAACAAGGTGAGAAAGGTTCTGGAACTAGTGGGGTTGGACCCAAAGGCCGCTACCAAATACCCGCATGAATTCTCAGGAGGTCAAAGACAGAGAATAGCGATAGCAAGAGCT
>DAHVAI010000332.1 GCA_027314685.1 Nitrososphaerota archaeon
TGTTACCTTGAACAGATGTTGATTGAGTGCTCCTTTCCCAAAAGTCCAAATCAAAACCTCCAAGCTCCCAGACCAAGAAAACAGCACATCTCCATCATGAATAACATATTCTTCAGGGATGTTTGCACTTACCATGTCTGAAGAATCGGTTATCCCCTGTCTTAGCTCTCTAATTTTGATGGCAGGAAGGAATTCGGTTTCGTTTTCGATAGGAAAGCTTTGAAGCGCCAATCCATTTAAGAAATCAGCAATCTCATCGATAGGTCTTATCGCCCACCCGTTCGGCAATTGCTTTCTTAGTTGTACATTGTAGACCATCTTTCCGCCAGAGGATTTGTACGGTTTGTCTTCCTCGTTAGGAAATTCAAAATCTATGAACCAGTGTTTGAAGATTGTCTTGCCAATTTCCTCAAGCGTATTGTTCATTTCATGGTTGATGTCGATTTTTGCATCTATGAAGGACAAGAACTCTGATATTTTTCTTTGTTCGGACTCTGGTGGTAATGGTATTGCTAGAGAATTTAATTGGTCTCTTGCGATATTTGGAAATGTCGATCCAGTTGTTATTGACAGAATCCTAGGTAGAATAACGTTAATCAGTCCCATAACAAAATACCGGTATTCTACACCTTTCTTATGACGTAACGATGCGATTCCACGACCAATTGCGTATTCTTGGTCAGCCCAATTCATTCTCCCAGTAGTCGATCCGCGTACACAGAAAAGTATGTCCCATTGCTTAGAAATTTTGCTTGCCTGAGTTGTGTATTGTCTAGGGATCGGGTGGCTGGAAGTGAATTCTGTCGGACCATTTATCAAAGGTAATCCTTTTTTTTCAATATTGCACGATGAACCTGGTGGAGATTGTCCCATGACGATGATCGCGACGCTTCCGAGAGTTCCAACTTGCCAGTCTTGGGGGATCATTCCAATTTCAGTCTGTATGAATTTAGTTTTGGTTGTCGTCTTCATACATTAAACCCGATACTCTCTAAATTCTTCTTTATCTCAACATCTAACTTCCGACCTTGCATCATTTGCTCCGAAAGTTCAGCAGTCAATCGATTCATCTTTTCTTCAAATATTTCTTCATCGTCTTCTTCCACTTCTGCTCCCACATATGTGCCAGGTGTCAGAATCCATCGCTGCTTCCTTATTTCGTCCAATGAAGCAGATTTACAAAAACCTGGAATGCCGTCATACTTTTTATCTTTGACTTCTCCTCTCCAAGAATGATAAGTTTCCGAAATCTTCCCGATGTCATCATCCGTTAGTTCTCTGTGTCTTCTATCAACCATGACTCCAAGATTGCGAGCGTCTATGAAAAGCACCTGCCCGCTCCTAGCCCTAAACTTGTGGTTTCTCTTATCACGGGAAATGAACCATAAGCAAGCGGGTATCGTCGTATTGTAGAATAATTGAGAAGGCAAAGCTACTATGCAATCGACCAAGTCAGCATCGATTAAGTTTTTGCGAATCTCTCCTTCGTTCGAAGTGCTTGAAGACATCGAACCATTTGCCAAGACGAATCCCGCAATTCCAGTAGGTGAGAGATGATGTACGAAATGTTGCACCCAAGCAAAGTTGGCGTTTCCTGTTGGTGGAATCCCAAACTTCCATCTCACGTCGTCCTGCAAGAGCTCTCCGCCCCAGTCGCTGTCGTTGAAGGGCGGATTTGCAAGGATATAATCTGCCTTCAGATCCTTGAACTGGTCATCTCGAAAGGAATCGCCCCACTCAATATTCGCCTCAATGCCCCTGATGACTATATTCATCTTAGCTAAACGCCAAGTTGTCTGATTGCTCTCCTGCCCATAAACAGAAACATCTCCAATCTTCCCCCCGTGCGCTTCAACAAATTTCTCACTCTGGACGAACATTCCCCCGGAACCACAACATGGGTCGAAGATTCGTCCCTTGAATGGCTCTAGCATCTCGACAAGAAGCTTGACAATACTTCTTGGAGTGTAGAACTGACCTCCTTTCTTACCTTCAGCATCAGCAAATTGTCCTAGGAAATATTCGTAAACTCGTCCGAGGATATCCTTGCTCCTGTTTTCTTTATCTCCTAACCCAATTGTTCCAATCAGATCAATTAGCTCTCCGAGTCTCTGCTTGTTGAGTCCTGGTCTTGAGTAATTCTTCAGAAGAACGCCTTTGAGAGAACGGTTGTCCCTTTCTATGACATCCATTGCTTCGTCAATTAGTTTTCCAATTTCAGGTTTCTTTGCATTCTTCTCTAAGTAATCCCATCTAGCTTCTTTAGGAACCCAGAAGACTCTCCTAGAAATGTATTCGTCGAGATCTTCTGGATCAGAAGTCGGATCCTTCTTTAGTTCTTCATAAATCTCGCTAAAGGCATCGGAAATATATTTCAAAAATATCAGGCCAAGGACTACGTGCTTGTACTCGGCAGCATCCATATTGCTCCGCATTTTATCGGCTGCTTTCCACAGTTTCTCCTCGAAGCCAAGATTCACGCCATTGTTTAGTGCGATACTAGGGTGTTCAAGGCTCGATTGCCCTTGGGCTGATTTTTCAGAACTGGATCTCTTTGGCAAGTATGGGCGTCTTCCTTCTCTAAAATTGGAATTTTAAGGGTTTTATGAGGTAGATCACGATTAAGGTTCTAGCGACAGTTCAGGATTTGCGCAACCTTTCGTATAACTTTCTACTCAGAGAATGGCTAATTGAAGTAAAGCGGGTCGAGCACGTGCTTCTGCCTGCAAAGTCTAGACTCCTTTTCTTCATCACTCATTTCAATGGAATCTAGCTCCTCCCATGATGCAGCAACCGGACAGATCGTATATCGCGACAGAAGTGACTCGTGCAAGCGAAGAATCCAAGAAGGTGGGCGGATGGTTTCTCTTAATTGGAGCCCTTCCGTTACTCATCTCATTATTCATCTGATAGCACGGGGCTATTCTTGAACCCGTACCAATTTTTTCAACCTGTCGAAGACAATGAAATTTTGATTATCCGGATCCACGTCTCCAATTTCGACATATATTCGATCTTTGTCATTTCATCTTTCTCTGGCATTATTACCCTGTAGGCAGGACTGGTTGAAGGAAACCTTTCTTCGACGAACGATTTGAATTTGCGCGTGTTTACCTTTTCTGCCAACGATGGAGGAAGCAGTTCTTCCAGCGTAGGAACTCTCTTCTTGGCGTTCTCCTGGGCTTGTTTAGCCTTCTTCGGATCAATGTTCAATCGCTTGTAAAGAAGTCGGGTCTGCGTCTTCAGATCCCAGCAATCATAACCTCTGAAAAGCAATCTTCCCGAAAACCTGTAACTGCAATCCTCGGTCAGTTCGCAAATTGTTAGTTCGTGTTTCCCGTCCTTGAACTCAACTCTTACCTCGAACATTCCTTTGTAAGTGGGGACTGGTACGTAGAGCATCAGTGCGCAGAATTTGTCCGGGAACTTCAGATTTCTTTGCTTTGTATATTCCATAGCCTCAGTATAGTCGTTAAGATTTAGGTTTACTTCGCGCAGAATAAGTTTGGCATATTTCTCGTGCATGTATTTATCATAGCATTCAATTTTGACCCTGCTTTGTCTTGTTACATAATAGTCCAAAGTTGCAACCGGGGAACTCTAATTTGTAATCTGATTAATATCTTGACACTTCACTTGGAGAGGACGGATCATGAGTGATCTGGTTGAGCTGCTGTTGCAATTGGTTAATTGTTTCTTGGACTTGTGATACCAAGTTCGCTACGTTGTCTGAGATCTGATGATGTGTATTATATTGTGTATCAAAGGCAAGTTTGTTATTCAGGAACAGCAAATAATGTGGAATCAATTTGCCCTCAAGATAATTGAGGTTGTAAGTATCTGCTTCATGACCTTTGGATTTTTTGGAACCCATCAAGTAGTCCCATTCGTGGTGATCCATAGGTGTTTCACTGGCTATGGTTGCGAATCTTTTTCTCAAGTAATGACTGGTAAACGTGACGTTATGCTGTTGTTTAGCATGCAGCGTAATTCTTTTCCATAATGTCTCATGATCAGGAAATGGAGTCCCTAGACTCTGGTCCTTGGCAGCGTTTAGAATTCTCTTTTCTAGTGGTAACGGCACCAGAGTTTCATGCTCGATTCGACTCTTGTTTTGAAACCAATGGATGTTGATTATGGCAACTTGCGGGTGTGACGTGATATCAATTTGTTCTAATGGCAAGTCTGCCAGTGCTGCAATCCTTTGTCCCGAGAATGCTTGAAAGTCGATCAGATCTCGGTGCCTTTGAGGTAGGTCGGCACGAATCTGAGCCAGAATGGGTGCTGGAATGTACTTGGTCTTCTTCGTTGCAAAGTGTGTCTCGGACTTCGCCACTACATTGCACCTGTTTGCCTTCAGGATACCAATTATTCTGGAAGCCATGCCGTGATGCCATTTGATTGGTTCAAGAGTTTCGAATTCCTCTATCTTGTCGTCAAGGGCAAAGTCTTGTGGATAAGCGAGCTTGTATCTGACCAAATTTGTCAATGTGTCTTTCTCAAAGGGAATTTGCAGAAATTCGAAAAATCGAATTAGTGTTGCTATAGTGGTGCGTTCTGTTTGTGGAGAAAGATATCCTTGATTTCTGTGCCTGTTCTTTATTTTGATAAAGTATCGCTGTAACGCTTTGTCTTCCAACAGTGTATTTTCTATCCGACGCCTAGCTCGCCAACGTTCTTTTTGCGAATTTCTATGTTTGAACGGACGAGGTATGGGATTTTTCAGATTGTATTGAATCAGAGCCGCTGTTTGTTTTCTCATGATTCCATGAAAGAGTCACGGACATTCATGACTATTTCTAGCGGAGTGATCCTTTCAGATGAGAGAGCAAAGAAGAAAGACTTCTTGCTTTGAAGATAGCAAATGAACTGGATAGAATGTAAGAAACACCCAAGCATATACTACGATTCGTCGGTCTACGAGAGATGCCCCTCATGTGTCAACGAAGTACTTGGGACTGCTTTGTTCAAATGGGCGATGGTAGACATGGAGAACCTCT
>DAHVAI010000334.1 GCA_027314685.1 Nitrososphaerota archaeon
CAACAAAATGTCTGTAAGAGACATGGCCGAACAGATAAAGAAGGTGACGAATTCTAGTTCAGAACTGGAACTGTTACCGCCGAGGACAGAGTTCGAGAAGGACCCTCAGATATCGTATCCAAGCATAGATAAACTGCGAAAGAAGCTAGGTTTTGAACCGATAGTAAGTTTTGACGAAGGGGTCAAGCGCGTAGTTGAATGGATAAAAACGACCGGGTGAGCCGAATTCTTAAATACGGAAGAACAGAACTTGTCTGTTTGCGATTTGCATGGAATACATCTACGCGGCACTTTTGCTTCACAAGCTGAAACAGCCAGTCAATGAGGACAATCTGAAAAAGGTAGTAACCTCTGTGGGCGTCACACCGGATGAAATCAGGGTAAAGGCCCTAGTTTCTGCTCTGGGTGAAGTCAACATTGACGAGGCTCTCAAGAATGCGGCAACAGCCCAAGTAGCGGTCGCTGCACCAGCTGCGGCAGCGCCTGCAGCAGCTGCAAAGCCGAAAGAAGAAGAAAAGCAGGAAGAGAAGAAGGAAGAACAAGCACTAGAAGGACTCTCGAGTCTCTTCGGTTAGTTCTGACCTGCAGACCATCCGGTCTGCCACCATTTTTTTCAATAGACGGATCACTTTTCCAGTAATTTTTTTGATACGTTTCCTTTGACTGTTCTCTGTTATTGTCTAAATCGTACGTTCCTTCAAGGTCAGTCCTCTACAAGCGAAACATTGCGCCGATCCTTCGAGAAGACTTAATATCCAAATGCGAGAACTAGGCAATATAATTGGAGTTTTGATAGGATTTGTCGAACATTGGAAACCGAAGATTTGCGGAAGAACTTGTTGCAATGGTTGGCAGAAAAGTGAATGTGACAACTGCAGATGGAAAGCAGTACAGTGGCGATCTCTTGGGTGTTGACGAGAAACTCAACTTGATACTGGGCTCAGTGATTGGTGCTGAAAGCAGCATGCGTGTAGTCTTGAATGGAACCTTCGTGCACGAGATCGATTTGCTTGAGAGGCCATTCGATCTTCGATCATTGAACGAACGATTGGCAAAGGCGTTCCCCGGCATGACCAAATTGAGAGAGGATATAGGTGCCATAATCGTGATGGACTCTATCAAGGTGACCGAGAAAGGAGTGGTCGAGGGAGCCGATAGACTATCGGCGACCAGGGTCAAGCAGATTTACGAAGAATTCGCAAGAGAAACATCGAAAAGATCCTGAAACTAATTAACGTATTCGAACGTCCCTTTCGAAGTGTACTTTATGAATCCGGGTACGCTGGAGATTAAATCTACTGACCTTGCAGGGAGAATTGGAGTATTCGAAA
>DAHVAI010000095.1 GCA_027314685.1 Nitrososphaerota archaeon
AGCTCTTGATAATTCTTTGTTCCGCGTATTTACGTGGCGACTTGCCATTTTTCAAAATCCGTTAATACAACGGCAAGGAATTTCAATACATGCATTATATCCTATTTTACAACTTCGTGCCGGATTACCTAACCAAGAGAACTCCTTTCCGCGAAGAACATTTGAAGTTGCTTCGAGAGCTGCACAAGACGCGAGAACTGGTCTTAGCCGGAGCTTACGCAGAACCTGCTGATGGCGCAGCTCTAGTGTTCAGAAGTCAAGAATCTGCGGAAAATCTTGCGAATATCGATCCCTATGTCAAGAACGGTCTCGTGACAAGATTCTACATACGCAAATGGACAACAGTCATCGGTGATGATGTAAAGTAAACCCACAGGGGTTGTCGCTTAACTGAACAAAGATCTGGAAAAGCTACTCACAGAGATTTACGAATTCGGTAAAGCGCATGATGAGAAAGTTCAAACGCATACCGAACATATGCTAAATATCACATATCACTCCCGACACTGGCGCGTTCCTCTATCCCATGATTCAAGCGACCCACTCGAAAAATGTGCTAGATATCGGAACTCCAGACGGATATTCTACTTTGTGGATTGCGCACGCGCTTTAAGCGGTCCAAGACAACGTCGTAACTGTCGAGGTTTCTGAAAGAAAAACTTCAATGGCTAGGGAAAGCTATCAGAAAGGTGGGCTCTCGAACCAGATTGATTTTCAACTGGAGGATGTTCGTCAATTCATGAAACGCCAAAGTGACGAAGCTTACGACCTTATCTTCTTGGACGCAGAGAGACCAGAATATACCTCATATTGGAGTGACGTTGATCGGGTCTTGAAGATCGTGGTTTACACATCGTTGATGATACTCTATCTCCAAAGCCGGAAGAATTGGTAGAATTTTTCAAACAAATAGAGCAATCCGGTAGATATCTGAAGCAAACTCTGAGCCTTGGAAAGTGCGAGATGAATGCGCTGAAACTTAAGATTTCCTACTCTTGAAAGCTGTCTTTACGGTCCAAGTAGGTCGCCTAAGAATTGCAGACCTCGCAGAGAACATATTGATTTATACGTCAATAATTCGCTGATCTGAAGCCAATCGGCCTCATGCCAAACGGCGCAAGTCACATTTGTGAAGTCTTTCGTAGGTCATTTGAAGTTCTGAGAGTTTGCATCTGCTTCTTTGCCCAAAATTGCAAACTCTTTTGATTGTTAATGTACTACCAGTTTTCATGATTCTTGAAGTAGCCATTTTAGACATTAAGGCTGGAAGTTCTGCCAATTTTGAATCTTCATTTCACAAAGCGGGGCCATAATTCGATCGGCGATAGCCTATCTTTCGCACGAGCTTTTGCATTGCGCTGAAAAACCTGATCGTTTATATTCTGCTTGTCCGCTGGCAACGACTCGAGGGTCATACAGAAGCATTCCGAAGTTCTCCAGATTATCAAGAGTAGAGACGATTGTTACACCATTTTTAGAATCCTTTTCCCGTGGTGAAACATTTCGTCTCACTTGTCGATCAGTCATCAGATTTCAAAACGAAGTAAGATGTTAAGTGCAGGTACTCTGAAAGAGTGCCATTACTACAGTTTAATGTACAAAATATCGTAGGTTATTGAATACTGTGGTCTAGATGTTAATTCATGATTTGATTATATTGTCAGTACCTATACATCTACAGCATTTGACCGTTATAGGTAGCAATCTCTGGGTATAGCTTCTCAGCTAGGTTTCGCGTTTGGATTCTGGAAATATTAATGAGTCCAAGCCATCTCGCTGCTGAACCAAGCGTGAACCGGCGGATCGATATCCAATTGCCAGAATAGAGCGTTAAGCTCACCAAAATGCTGTAATTGCTCCTCTACCATGTGCCAAACGATATCCGCAGGGCAAGTTGTCATTGTGTAGGCTTTTCCATTTCCGCTTGTTCCATGAACAACGAATGGATGTCCCAGATCTTCATCAGAAGAAAGCGAACCCAAGGATTTGCGCACTGAACTGTCCACTCGTTGAACGAGAGATCTCAATTCATTCTCGGTGACATCGCGTCCGACCAGACCCTCGAACTGGTCCTCGCCTCGTCCTTGAGGAACGTTCTCGAACCACCAGATGTAATCCTCTATAACATGCAGGAAGATGTCTTGAATTCCTCCCCACGAGGCTCCTCGATCTTTGCGTCGATCTTCGGGTGGAAGCCGTAGTATAGCTTCCATGTAATCTGATCTCGATTTTGAATTCCAATCAGACCAGGCTCGTAGCAGGGCAAGCTCGTCTAGCAGATTTCTTTTTGCTTGAGCGGCCATATAGTTTCACTCACTCTAAGAAGAAATCTTTGGAATCTCTAAAGCTACTTCTTGAGGAAATGAGAAATTTCCCAGACATTCCCTTCAGGATCTTCAAAATATGCAATCCTCTGTCCCCATTCATGTGTTGTGGGCTTCTTGAGAAAGTGGACTCCCTTCGCATTCAGATCCTCGTACTCCTTGTCGACATCTTCAACAAAGACCGCGAAATAATTCCAATTAGCAGCTCTGATACCTGCATCATTTGAGTGAGCACGGGTCTCAGGCGAAATCATCCTTACTGCAGAATCAACGGATAGTAAACCCACTCCGGGGCCGCCACTACCGAAAATCATGTAGGCAAAGTCATCTG
>DAHVAI010000097.1 GCA_027314685.1 Nitrososphaerota archaeon
GAAACTACAAGAGGCAGACATTGTCGTTGCCGCCACCGGCAGACCGCCAGAACTATACGGAAGCTCAGGATTCAGAGTGGTGTCTGACACTGTGAAAGAAGGTTCGACGGTGATTTCTATTGGCGTAAGGAAGAACGAAGAGACTGGCAAGATGCTCTTTGACGTAGATACGAATGCCCTAAAAGGCAAATGCTCATTCCTCACGCCAAACACAGGTGCGATAGGAGTAATGACTCGCGTCTGTCTATTGCAAAACACGATAATAGCTACAGATATCCAGAATCAGCGCTAGAGCGTATTCACTATGTAGTCCACCATAGACTTGAAAATACCGAGGCCGTCCCCGTAAGGCTGTAAGACCCGCTCGAGTGTCCAATCAGGAACTTCAAATCCCCAGTAAGCATTCTCAGGATGTGGCATTAATCCAAAAACTGTGCCTGATACGTTACACACTCCAGCTATATCGTCGGCAGAGCCGTTCGGATTGTCTGGATACTTTTGGTTGGCAGAATTGCCGTCAGGTGAAACATATTGAAGCACAATCTGGTTGTTTTTCGACATGTTTTCCAAGACAGTCTTATCTTGAACCACGAATCTTCCTTCTCCGTGAGCGACAGGAAACCTCACGAGTTCCTTCAGATCCTTTGTGAAAATGCAGTTTGAATTTGGATTTTTCCTCAGGGTGACCCACCTGCATTCGAACTTTCCCGAGTTGTTGCTCGCGAGCGCGGCTTGAGGCGGCTTTGAGAATGTCTCCTCCGGGAGAAGACCAGATTCGACCAAAACCTGAAAACCGTTGCAGATTCCCAAGATTGGCTTTCGCTGCTCCACAAACATTTTGAGATCCCGAATCAGAAAGGCTTGGATTTTCGCAGACCATATCGCACCTGCCCGCACGTAGTCCCCGTAGGCAAAACCTCCGGGAAAGACTAGTCCGTGGTATGAGGATAGATTCCTTCGCCTCAGAATATCATTGAGATGCAGAATTTCAACGCTTACGCCCTGATCTTCAAGGCAACGGGCTGCGTCATAATCGCGGTTTGAGCCTCCAACACGCATTACACAAATCCTGATCTTTTCTTTCTCCAAATCTATGTACCCCCAAAAGTACTCTTCCAGGCTAGGAAGCAATCCTGCGTCGAAACGTCTGCAAACCTCTTTCCTGACTCGCTGCTCATTTGAATTCGGTCCTTTGTAACCACACCTAGCCTTGTGTAAGGGAATCCTCGGAGCATCTTTTCGAACTTGTCCTGCTCGCCATTTTCGACCTCCATTAAGAATCTGGAGTTTGTCTCCGAGAAGAGCTCAGAAACGATCTTCGGATGAGTGTCGACTGCTTCGTCTGCGAAGCTTAGCTGTGCTCCAAAGCCTCTCGCAAAGCACATTTCGGCTAAAGATACCGCCAATCCTCCTTGCGAGATGTCGTGACATGCTCTGACATACTGTTGGTCGGTTAATCGATTCACCGTCTTGTATAGTGCGGCAGCCTTTAAAGGATCCAGTTTTGGAACGTCACCACCAGGCAATCCTTTCAGCATGAAATACTCCGAGCCGCCAAGCTCGGGCTTCGTTTCGCCAATAAGATAGACGTGATTACCCTCCTTCTTGAAATCAGCGCTCATGCTGCGCGACAATTCCGGCACGATCCCCAGTGCCGTGATTACAAGAGTTGGGAGAATGTCTCCAAGAGGAGTCTCATTGAAGAGACTGTCCTTGCCAGAGATAAATGGCGTTTCAAGGCCTTTCGCAATGTCGTAACATGCTTTCGCAGCACTGACAAGATGTGCAAGGTTTTCGGCGTTATCTGCATCACCCCAAGCAAAGTTATCCAATAGAGCAATTCTTCTTCCGCCAGCCGCAACGTTGTTACGCACCGCCTCATCTATCGCCGCCGCAGCCATCCAGTAGGTATCTAGTCGAGCAAATCTTGGATTGTAACCGCATGAGATAACAAGACCCCGCTCTGAATTCATGATTGGTCTCAGAACTGCCGCGTCGTTTGGCCCAGAGTTCGGATACTGGAAGGGTTTCACCATTGTGTTTCCCTGTACCTCTGTATCATAGGTTCTGACAACTGCCTCCTTGCTAGCAATGTTTGGAGCCTTCAGCAGAGAGAGTATGTCCTGTGAGATATCTGAGCGTGGCAGTGGTTTAGATTCAGTCTTTTTCACTTTCGGCTCTTTTGCTTCAAGTTTGGGTAGAGGGGGCGAGAAAAGAAAATCAAGAGATAACCTGCCTTCAACTTCTTCCCTTCTTCTAAGCAAGATTTCATTGCCCGGAACCAGCTTTCCAAATGCGCTAGCCTCAAGCTCCTCTCTCTCGAACACGGACAGAACCTTCGCGAGAGTAGCCTCTGGAACTACAAGCAGCATTCGCTCCTGAGTTTCTGATATCCAAATTTCCCAAGGTTCCATTTCCTCGCTCTTGATCGGGATACTAGCTATGTCGACATCAACGCCGCAGCCAAACGTATTGGCAATTTCACATACGCCTGAGGATAAGCCGCCACCACCCATGTCTGTAATGGCAGAGGCCAACCTTCTGTTGCCGACTTCAATCACTGCCCGCCGGAGCTTTTCTTCAACTATGGGATCTGGAATCTGAACAGCCGAACGAAGCTCGTCGGTATCACTTCCTATCTTTTCAGAGGCGAAATTGACCCCGTGAATTCCCTCCCTTCCTGTTCGCGTGCCTGCGATAACTAGTACGTCCCCTGGTTTTGCAGCTCGAGCGTAGTTCCTATTCTTCAGGAGTCCGATGCAGCCACAGTAAACCAACGTGTATCCAGCATACGCGTTATCGAAATACAAACCGCCGTTTACGGTTGGAATTCCCATGTTGTTGCCATACATACCTATTCCGGAAACGACGCCGTTCATGAGATAGCGCGGATGCTTCATTCCTCTTGGGAGTTTTTCGTAAGGATAGTTCAGCTCGCCGAAGCACAACACGTCGGTGTTAGCGATCGGTTCAGCCCAGACGCCAAGAATGTCGCGTATGACTCCCCCAACACCAGTCGCGGCTCCTCCAAATGGATCAATTGCGCTTGGGTGATTATGAGTTTCTACCTTTGCTGCGATTGAGTATGTTTCTTCAAACTTTATTATTCCAGCGTTGTCGGTGAATGCAGAAACGATCCAGTTAGGCGCCAACTCTTCAGTAGCGCGCTTTATGTAGTATTGAAACAACCCATCGATTGTTTCTTTGCCGTACTTTATTCTTGACTTGAAGATCTTGTGAAAGCAATGTTCCGACCAAGTTTGCGCGACGGTCTGAATCTCGATTTCAGTCGGATCACGACCGAGTTTCTTGAAATGAGATCTTATCGCTGAAACCTCTTCTTGGCTGAGTCCTGTCTTCAACCTTCGGCAAAGCTGGTATGCTTTCTTCTCGTCGATTGATATTAATTTGAGCTCACGTCGAGCCAAGCGGTTCTACCTCAAACTTGAACTCGTCTTTCGACGGATTCACTAACATGCGCGCGCACATTGTCTTCACGATTGCCTCGGCGTCTTTCTTTGTACTTGCCTCAACGGCAATTTCATAAACTTTGGCAACCTTGACGTTTGAAACTTGGAAGCTCAAGTCCTGCAATGATTTCTTTATCGTTTCTGATTCAGGATCTGTGGTCTCTCTTTTTAGTCGAACCTCGATTCTCGCCTTGAATTTCATTCGATCAAACCTCTTAGCAAACTAGACTGCAAGCGTCCTTTCAGATTCAGGAGCTCTTATCGACATTTGCCCATCATCTGTGACGCGACCTATCTTTTCTGCTGGCACGTATTTATTCAACAGATCAAGCGCTGTGTCGGTCTGCTTCTTGTCAACAAACACGGCAAACCCATAGCCCATGTTAAACGTCCGGAACATTTCGGCCATTGATATAGTGGTCTCCTGCGACCTTGCCGTGTCATGAATGAGTCTGAAAATGGTCGGCATGCGTCTTAGTCCTTCAAACTTTAGACCAATTCTGACCCCAGATTGTTTAAGCTTTCTCCGCCAATCTAGCAACCTATGGAACTTTGCAAAGCCGTCACCGGTGATGTGCACCGCTGCCTTTAGGTCAACATTCCTCCGCGCCTCCAGAATCGGTTTCACGTAAATTCGCGTTGGTTCGAGCAACTCCTCTACGACTGGCCTTCCAATGGTAGGTGGCCTATCCCATGGATCATACTTACCACCCCACTCCTTTAGGAGAACCTTTCTTGCAAGTGTTAGACCATTGGAGTGAATTCCCGAACTTCGGAGCCCTATCATTGAGTCACCAGGTTTAATGTCCCCAACAATTAATTCGGCCTTTTTTGCACGTCCGAGACAAGACACGATTATATCGAAGGGAGGAGATGATCTTGATGATTCCTTATGCAGTATCTCGGAGACATTACCAGTTTCACCCGAGGCAAGGATGCATCCAGATATTCTCGCGCCCTTTCGAACGCCTCCTATCAGTGCGCCAATTTTGGTTCGATCAGACGAGCCAATGTGGATTGCGTCGCTAAGCAGAACTGGACGAGCGCCCGAGCGAATCACGTCATTGACTGCCATAGCAACGCCATCGATGCCTATTGTGTCGTATTTTCCGATCAGCTCTGCAATTAATGTCTTGGTGCCTACGCCTTCAATCTGCAAATCGTAAAAATCTTTTCGTGATGTTTCAGATGGATATACGAATCCAAATGGGAGTCGGACAGCTTTTCCGAATTGATAGTGTAACGACTCGCTTTGGAGGTTTGTAGCAATCGTTTCTCTGGATTTCTCCCGCGTTGACCTACTCACTCCTGTTGCAGCATAAGTGAGTCTTCTCTGTTTACTCATTGGTAAATCAATGCAAGTTTATCTTTGATATTCTTGTCTTCCAAAGAAGAGCA
>DAHVAI010000343.1 GCA_027314685.1 Nitrososphaerota archaeon
GCTGAGGGAAATTTGCCTTTGCATAGTCGTATCCCGCCATCGAAGCTTTTACGTTGACTTCAATTACGGATTGTTTCTTCTTGCCGAAGGTATCCGTAAGAACGCCAGAAAAGACCTCAGCATTCAGACCAAAGAGGTAGAGTGTCGAACCAAGAGCAACAGTATTTTGCATGATTGGGTTTTTGTCGAACTTTCTTGCAAGCTCACCCAATGGAATGGCGAACTGCCTAACTCCTTTGGGCACAAGGTTCTCGGGCATCTTTACCTTCTCCTTGTCGAAGATTATCGCCCCACCCCTTCTCACAAATGGAGCGTGAATCTCTGCGCTCTCCGTGTTGAATACAATCAGAATGTCGGTTGAATCGCCTTGGCTAGTGACTTTTTGCAAGCCGGCTCTAACCTGGAACCACACATGGCCTCCTCGGATCGCCGATTGGTAATTGTTCAGTCCGAACACGTGTAAACCGCTTCTAGAACAGGTGCGCGCGAACATTTCACCGGTTGCAGAGATGCCGTCTCCCGCAGCGCCACCAATTCGCACAGTCAATTCGTTTGCAGCTACGTTCTGCGTCAATTCAAATCTAGCATTGGTAAAATCGAGTGTATAATCATAACTGTGCCGTGCAGTTTTGTTCGATAATCATCGCAATCTCAGAACGCTATTCTCGATGCAAACCAATCCAGAATCGTTCAGACCAAATTTTTAATACCGCATGATGAAACGTTTGGTCAACAACAGGACGCTTGCCGCCGTAGCTCAGCCTGGTAGTACTTAATCCAAAAGCAGCAGACTGTTAATCTGTTGGTCGTCCGTTCAAATCGGACCGGCGGCGCTCCCTTTCTAGAAAACCCAAGCCAATCACAAAGCTCGATGAGTTTTTTAGCTAAAGTCTAAGAAACCATTGCAAAATTGACTGCAAAATCTGATGTTAATTTCAAGTACTTTGGAAGCAAAGCAAGTGAGATCAAGCTATCGAAAAAAGTTCAGGACGAGAGAAAGAAACTTCTTTTAACCCCAGTTACACAGTTGGATCTTTCCAAGGCAAACTCGATCCATCAGCTTGTGGAGGAATGGTCAAGGACAAGCATTCAGAGCAGGTCCATCTCCGAGTGCGCTCACGTCTACGAGAACATGATTTCAGATGATAGCAGGCCTACAATAATGATTGGTCTTTCTGGTGCTTTGATTGCAGGTGGCCTGAGAAAGGTCATTCGCGATCTAGTCGAAGCCGGTTTCATTGACGTGATAGTCTCGACCGGTGCCGTCGTTTACCAGGACCTATATCAAGCACAGGGATACAAGCATTACATGGGTACGCCTAAAGCAGACGACGCAATTCTGCACGACCTCTATATTGACAGAATCTACGATGCATACGTCGATGAAGTGGGATTCGTAGAGACAGACGATGTAGTGGGAGAGATTGCATCTTCGCTTACACCGAGAAAATATTCAACTCGAGAATTCATGTACGAGTTGGGTAAGCATGCGAGAAATGATCCCAATTCAATCATAGGAACGGCAGCAAAGCATGAAGTTCCGATATTCGTTCCCGCAATTGCAGATTCTTCTCTGGGCATTGGACTGGCGGGCCTCTACAGGGCCGCTAAAAAGTCAAACAGTAAACTAATGCAGATAGATACGATTCAGGACAACTATGAGATTGCCCAGATAGTTCTTGAATCCAAGAAGACCGGCTCAATATATATCGGAGGAGGTGTTCCGAAGAATTACATCAACGACGCTGCCGTTATGCTAGACTATACTCCCGGCCACTCTTACGTGTTCCAGATAACCACGGACGCGCCTCATTGGGGAGGACTGACTGGGAGCACTCTGGACGAGGCAAAATCCTGGGGCAAGGTTTCCAAGAAGGCAACACGCGCCACTGCTTACGTCGAGGCGACGATAGGGCTTCCGCTAGTTGCCGCGTACGTGCTGGAGTCTCCCAATCTAACGAAGAACCGCAAGAGACTGGAATTCGTCTGGAAATCTGATTCGCTCGAACAGATCAGGCAGTACTAGGTTCTTTCCTCTAGAACCCAGTGGTACACGAGCCCAGCGAAAACTCCACCGATTATTGGGCCTACCCAGTAAATCCACCAATATCCTGGGAAGAACAAGCCCGCGATCATTGGACCCATTGCCCTTGCAGGATTCATGGCCGCACCGGTGAACGGGCCACCAACCAGAACATCTGTTACCACCAGCAACCCAATTCCCAGCCCTGCAATTTTTGGAGCTCTTCCATCGACAGCTGTTCCGTAGACTACGAAAACTAGGAAGAATGTCATTACAAGTTCGAACAACATTCCTTGCCAGGAGTTAATCGCGCTAGCGAGTGTAGGCGAGCCCCAGTGGACTTCTTTGCCAATTGCAGATGGAGCTGCCGCAATCAGTAGCCCAACAGCAAATGTGGCGCCCATGATTTCCGCTACGATATAGGGGATCACTTCGCGAGCAGGGAGCTTCTTACCAACCCACAGGCCAACAACAACCGCAGGATTCAATGCGCCTCCGCTTATTGCCATTGTAGCTGAAATTGCCACCCCCAAACCGATTCCGTTTGCAAGCGCCGCGATAATTAGCCCAGAACCAGGATTGCTTACGCCGAGAAACTGAGTGGATACCGCCGAACCGGCTCCGACAAATACAAAGATAAAATCGCCGAAAAATTCCGCTGCCAATCTACGACCTAAAGATGGTGTGCTAGACACATTCCTTACCTCGATATTCGGATTGACGCATAAGGAAGTCACTTTATGATCTTTACTGAATCGTGATAATTTCTAGACCGTGCTGGCAGAGACAAGCGGAACGAAAACGCAACCCATCATCTTCGATTCCCAATAACCTATGTTTCCATCATCTTCCTTGACCTTCTCAACCTTTGTGAGTATCTGACCGCCGATTTCTCCTAAGGGAATCAACATCAAACCACGATCTTTGAGTTGACTCTTGAGGAGTGGAGGAACTTTGGTCGGCGCTGCGGCCACCACTATTCGATCATAAAGCTCCCCATCGTAAGCTTGAGGGTA
>DAHVAI010000344.1 GCA_027314685.1 Nitrososphaerota archaeon
AGAATAGCATTTTCTGATTTCCCAGAGTACTCTCTTAGGTCGATGACACTAAGCATCTTCTCTTCCTCTAGAAGCGAAAAAGCGCGGTGTGGTGAAAACCCTCGCGCTATCGCTGATACTATGTCAGACGCCTTGAATGGATTGGACTCAAGAAGCGCGTCCGGCTGATATGCAATCTTGGTTTCTCCGGTCTTGCCGTCGATTTCAATCGCCACTCCGCAACGCCTTTCTATCTCTGCCTTCACATTACCTTCCTTCCCGACAAGTGCACCCACCCGTTCCAATGGCACTCTGATTATCTGCTCGGAACTCATCACTTGATACCTCGGTGCAGTCTCATTAAAATCTGCTCGGTCGTCACAGTTGAAATACCTCTCCTTTCGAAGAATCTGTTTATATTTGACACGTCTCTCCTTAGATATTCCTCTGCCGATGGATGTTTGCTAGATACTCCAGACCCGAAATCAATAATTTCCAGTTTGTCATCATATTTGAGAACGTTGTATTCTGACAGATCTGAATGGACCAGCTGAGCTTTGCTATAAATGATATCTATGGCTTTCATTATCCGCGTATAGTCGTTCTTTCGCACTTCGCGGTCTATCAGTTTAGGAGCGGGAATGCCTCCGACGCCTATGAATTCCATTACTACGACGTTTCCCAGGAAAGCGATAGGCTTGGGGACTGCCACCCCTGCATCCACGCACTGCTTTAGGTTTATGAATTCTTTTCTTGCCCAAATCTCCGCGACGCCTCGGCTGTCTCTTCGAATCTTGGTGAACCGCGGATCGCCAATTAGATACTGCAATCTTCGTTTGTAATCCGAAGAAGCGACCAAGTATATCTTTACAGCCACATCCTTGTTATCGGATGTCACTCCCCAGTAGACTCGTGCTTCCTTTCCAGAGCTTATCACTCCGTTCAGATATGAAAAAGCGTCTTTGTTCGCCAGATCGTAAAGAACCATCAGAGTCTGGCGATCAAAGACCTCCTCGAAAACAGCGCGCTCTTCTTCATTTTTTAGAATAACTCTATCGCGCCTGTCCACTTTCTCGGCAAGACGATGAAACTTTTGGAGACTCTGCTCATCGGCCTCATCCCTCTCGCGCAGATGTTTCATTGCTAGTTATCTCGAGATTAGGAACCGTCAAAGGCAAAGATCAATGCGAGAATTTGTAAATCATTAGAAAGGCAACCGACCCTACTCTCTTCACAGCTCTTTCTGTTGCAAGATTGTTTTCCAAGACGCGATCTACAATTCTAGATCCCGCTAAGTTGACTATGCTGGAATTCTTGACCATGTCCAATGCTACCGCTTCGTTGACCTTGTCACAACCGAAATAGTCCCGTGAAATATGCATGTCAACAGATCCGCCCTTCACGGTAGTGCCTAGAAGCTCTTCATCACATATATTGAGTAGAGTTTGTTCCTGCCACTTGATTTGCTTGGCGATGTATTGCTTCTCTGCGGACAAGTCTTCCCTTTGGTACCAAATCGGTCAAAATTCAATATAAATCAAGCGGTAAACTCGCTAACGCAACTTCAAAATACACATCTTTCAGCAGGTTCCATATTATGTTCAAAGAACAGGACTCTGCCGATGTTGCCATAATCGGCGGAACAGGTGTCTACGATCCCTACTTATTCCAAGACATGAGAGAAGTCAAAGTATCCACTCCATACGGAATTCCTTCGCATTTCGTGTCTTTGGGACACTACAGAAACACA
>DAHVAI010000347.1 GCA_027314685.1 Nitrososphaerota archaeon
CCTGAGGCCCAGTGCCGAATCATCGTACTAGTCTGACTCTTGAAACGCCTGCCCCCAATTTACGTGCATATTCAGTTAGAGCGTTGCTGATTTGATCTAATGTCTTGGTCCTTCTCACCAGATCAGTGCTGGGTGAGACTAGGATGATTTGAATGTTAAGGACGGGCCTTCCTCTTTGAAATCCACTTGGATGTGACTTCACGTACAAATATCTTTTATGCATTCGAAAGAGGCGAGTCACCTCCGGAGCAAGACGAGACTCTGGAAGTCCTGTTATCTTTATCCAACGCTCTATTGATGAATAGCCTGACGACTCCTTTACGCTGTCAAGAACTTGGCTCAGAAAAATCTGCTTCATTTCCTCGGGAACGCCCGGCAGGGCTACTATTCTAGTCTGACCCTCCTCAACCAGAACCCCGGGAGCGCTCCCAACAGAGTTCAGAAGCGGCAATGCACCCTTGGGGATCGCCGCCATCTTCAAACTAGCCTTTGACAGTCTTCTGTAAGGCCTTCCTCGTCGCCTATAGCTCTGTCTTAGCATGCTAATAGCGACAGGGTCAAGTTCCATTTGTCGATGTACTCCATTGCTGAGACCTTGGATTGTCATATCGTCGAAAGTGGGTCCCAGGCCACCGATTGAAAACAGCCAATTTGGCTTTCGTGTCAGGGCCTCACGGAAAGAAATTGAAATCACATTCAAACTATCACGGATAGTAGTCTTCCTTTCAATCATTATACCAGCTTTGTTAAGTTGCTCTGTCAGCCAGAAAGAATTTGTATCAAGAGTTGTCCCATTGAGTAACTCGTTTCCGACTACAAGAATCTCAGCCGACTTTTGCTCCACGGGCATATGGAAAAACTCATCACGTGGAAGTTTAAAATCAAACCGATACTAGTGAAGTCTATATTTCTCACGGGAACCGCTGGATCTGGCAAGTCTTCGCTTTGCGCCACTCTTCTCCCATGGTTCGAGGAGAAAAATGCCACGGTTGCATCGGTCAACCTGGACCCGGGTGTGAAGCAGATACCTTACGAGCCTGACATTGACATTCGAGACTCACTCGATATTTCCACAGTCATGCAGAATTATCAGCTGGGCCCGAATGGAGCCCTAATAATGGCGGCGGATCTTATTGCAACAAGATTGAACGATATTCAAGAGTCGCTCGATTCGATAAACCCAGATTACGCAATTTTCGATACGCCTGGCCAGATAGAGCTGTTCGCGTACAGGAACAGTGGTCCCTATATAGTGGATAGTCTGCAATCGGATGAGAAATCCGTACTTTTCCTTTTCGACTCTACACTTGTTTCAACCGCCAGCAACTTCGTTAGCATAGCTCTCCTCGCAGCGTCGATTCAGCTCAGATTGAAAGTGCCTCAGATATCGGTGCTGTCAAGAAAAGACCTCCTGGGTCCAAACCTGAAAAGGGTCTTGACTTGGGCATCGAATGTGAGAAAACTGGAAGAGGCTTTGATTGAGGAGTCAAAGGATGCCTACGAGCTGGATTCATTCGTGTTGAGGGATTTGGCGCGCGCTGGAGTTGGATTCGAACTTTATCCTGTGTCTGCCATGACCAGAGAAGGTTTCACTGAATTAAGCGCGATGATTACAAGACAAATGAATCAAGGCGAAGAAAACGAAGAATAGAGTTCGGAATCACTCGACCCTTAATGCTTTAATATGTATCTGGATTCAATATATTGTTACGCCTGGGTGCTTTCGCTGTTTATGATAGATTTCTACGAGGGAGTGTAGATCATCTTGATTTCTGTTGATGTTATTGAATCTCAGCCCTCGCGAATACGATTGCGTTTGAAGGGGATAGACAGAGCCTATGCGAACGCGATACGACGAGTTGCGATATCACAAGTTCCAACGATGGCCATTGACGATGTTGTGATTTTGGAAAACTCTTCGGTCATGTTCGACGAGCTTGTTGCGCACAGACTGGGATTGATTCCTCTTAGGACGGATTTGAGCAGATATAATCTTCCCGAAGAATGTGATTGCAGAAATCCTCTGGGTTGCCAGAAGTGCAGGGTACTGTTGGTTCTTGATGCGGAAGCCACAGACAAAGTTCGGATGGTTTCATCGAGTGATCTTGTCTCAGAAGACCCCGAAACAAAACCGATTTCTGACAGCATCCCCATTGTGAAGTTGGCTCCGGGTCAAAAGATAAAACTAGAGGCATATGCCAGATTGGGGAAAGGTAACGAACATGCAAAGTGGCAGCCAACCTCTGCTTCAGTTCTTACAGAAACGGGCAAGCCGGATGAGTTTGAGCTTTACATAGAGTCTGTGGGGTCTATTTCAGCTGGCGAAATATTTACGAGAGCGATTGAAAAGTTACAAAAGAGTTTGACTGAGTTCTCGAATCAAGTTAGCGCAATGTGATGGTCATGAAGCCAAATAATCAGAGATTGAAACTTGGAGCAACGCTAGAGAAAGAGTACAGAAAGTCCAAGAAAAGTATCTGGATAGACGTTTCAAGGGGAATTCTTTCGAGCAGAAAAAATCGCGCTTCAGTGAGTGTGGGTCAAATTTCCAAATATTCTGTGGAGGGTTCGAGCGTAATAGTTCCAGGGAAAGTATTGGGAACAGGCAGGATGGAACATAGGGTTACTGTTGCGGCACTCTCGTTTTCACTGAGTGCAAAGACTAAGATTACATCTAACGGAGGCAAATGTATGGACATTGCAGAGTTTGTAAAGACTTCACCAAAAACAAAGGACGTGAGAATTCTTGGCTAAGAATCCGAATTCTGGTCCTAAGACAGTCTACGTTGATGCCAGTGGGCAGATCGCGGGGAGAATGTGCTCGAAAGTTGCAAAGCTTCTCTTGACAGGCAACACTGTCACAATAGTGAACGCTGAAAAGGCTCTCTTCTCTGGTCACAGGCAGACAGTAATGGGTGATTTTCTGAATCGTCTTACCATAGCTAGTGTTGTTCATCCCAAACACGGACCCTTTCATCCTAGGACTCCTTCCGGGATCTTGACCAGAATGGTACGTGGAATGATACCGAGAACAAAGCCTAGTGGGACTGCATCATTGAAGCGACTACGAGTTTACGAACAAGTCCCTGAGAAGTACGGACATCTGGAATTGAGTAGTTTTGAGGAAGCAAAAGCGACTAAACCACTAGCTTACTATGTTCCTTTGGGTGAAGTTGCTCACCGAATTGGTTGGAAGGGAGATCAGTAATCT
>DAHVAI010000350.1 GCA_027314685.1 Nitrososphaerota archaeon
CCACGGCATCCTGAACTGTCTGACTTTTCAGCAACTTCTTGTAATCCGGAGGCTTCTTTCTTCCCGAAAGTTCTGTGGAGAATCTGGCAATTAAAGGAAGGTATTTGGCATAAATGTTGAATCGCTTCTTCTGAAATTCCATCGAACCTTTGTGCGATACAAATGAGGCGAGCTTTCTCAGAACCTCTCTGAGTGCGTTCTTGAGCTCCCTTTCCAGCTCGGGCCTATCCGCCAGATATTCCTTTCCCACGGTCTTGTAGGGAGCCTTTGTCGAACACACATGCGTTATAATTGCGATTGGAGCTTCTTGGGGAATCTTGTACCGTTTCCAGTCTATCTCCTCATTTATCATCTTGAACGCTACGTCGTTTGCCTCATCGTAAAGAAGAGGTATTCTATTGGCAAATCTCAGAAGCTTTATCCCGGGTTGTATGTTCTTTCCACCATATGCTAGCCCGACTTCAACGATGAATGGAAATCCCGAATATGCTGACGGAGGCCTCACACACATCACCACGAACTCAGGAGCTAGTTCTTTCATTATCCCTGCTTTCATTATCTCTTCGCCTAACGGAGAAAGACACGAAGCGTCGGGTGCTAGAAACTCATCAAACTGATGGAGTGCGTTAACAAATTTCACAGCGTCTTCATTTGAGAGATTCTTAGGTTTGATTGAAGGCGTAAACCCCGCAAACTTTAGGAATTTTTCCGCAGTGCGTTCACCAACTCTGTGGAAGTTGTTAGTCATAAACTTCACAAGATTGGGATCTTGAGTCTGTTTTATCAGTCTGCGAAGCGCTTCAACGTCAATGCCATATGGATGAGGTAGTGTTTCGCTTGGGGCTGACGGCATCGTAGTAGTGGTCCTCTGGAAAGTCACAACATTCGAATCTGGGTCAATTAGCGTGATGTTTCCGTATGGAGTCACCAGTGCCGTCTGTTTGAAATAGTCAGCTATCTTCGAGGCTGCGCGGAGGTAATCACCCATCAAAGTGAGTTGCACGGAAGTACCTGTCCCGGTGGCGGGCTTTGTGTCGTGCTTTAGAATGACAGGCTTGTTTTCCTGAATGTCAATCAGCATTTCGAGAACATGTGTAGTCTTCCCGTCATAGGATGACGAGATGGTGACTGGTTTGTTGGTCGTGATCTGAGCGTAGAGTATCGCCATAGTGCCACCCATACCGAACATGCCACGAGATTGTTTCAATTTGTATTTTGAGCCATAGAAAACCCGGCCGAAAGCGTTTGGGAGATATTTCGCCTCAATCCCTGGGCCATTATCCTTCACTGTTATAACATACGCAATTTGATCGCCTGCGCGAGTGCCATCGGGCGCCAATTCTAACTTAACCGTGACATCAGGCAATACTCCTTCTTGCTCACATGCGTCTAAGCTGTTTTCAACCAACTCTCTAACAGAGGTATAAAGCGCCCTAGACGGGTTGCTAAAACCAGCAAGATCGCGATTACGGTAGAAAAACTCGCTTGGCGAAATCTCAGAATAGGTTACCTTCTGCGCTGCCACGAATCAGATACCTCGAGTCAGACTATTGGGTGCGAAGAACTTCGGAGTCAAAGTACGCGCAAAGCACCACAGGCCTCGGATAAAAATATTCTGTACGGTCAAAACCCGAGTCTTAGCTTTCTTCCGGCGGCCGTTGCGACTCCCAGAGTTGCATCCTTTCAAGCTTTTGTTTGCTCCTGTACTTTTGGAGCATCTGATAGGTGGCCTTGTGTGTGCCTCCCTTCGCAAGTTTGTCGATAGCTTCCTTTGCTACTTTTGAAGCATCTTGATCTCCGATTAGTGCCACGGTATGTCCATAAATTGAAACTTGGGATCCTGACAATTCTTCAATTATTTTCCTTGCTTTACCATCAGTCCCAATGAGTCTGCTCTTTATT
>DAHVAI010000352.1 GCA_027314685.1 Nitrososphaerota archaeon
GAACAAACGCTCCTCAATTCGGTAGGTCGCAGAGTCGGTATTGTCGTCAGGATCCTTGATACGTTAAGACTTGGACGACTTCAGACAGACTTTCCTTCAACCTTCTCTGCGTCAATTGCTACTCTAATCTGGCATCGTACAATGGCAAAGAGAATCGCCGAAACCGAGAGAATACTGGTACCATCAGTATTTGTAAGGGATGAAGTCATAAGCTTAGGGGCAAGTCCTGATTCAGTTCACGTGGTTTACAGTGCCCTACCAAAATGGAGCCCTATGGAATTCGTGGATAGGCGAAGAAAACGGACCAAGGAAGGCGTATTCAGATGTTTGTATGTTGCAGCAGATCGTCCTCATAAGAATATAAAGTTCTTCGTCGATTTGGCTGAAGCTATGGAGAAGTCATATCCAGGCAAATTCGAATTCCATCTCCTCTCAAAATTAAGTAACAAGTCGAGTTATTATGCATCTTCGAAAGCAGTTAGAAACCTAGTGATTCACTCTACCGTTAAGGAAGTCTCATTATTGTACGAAAATACTGACATATTGCTACACCCTTCGATGTATGAAGGATTTGGGAGACCAATTATTGAAGCGATGTCATATGGTATTCCAGTGATTGCGAACAAGATAGGACCGTTGGCAGAAATAATGGGCAAAGCAGGTAGACTCTGCGAAGTCAACAATAAGTCGGAATGGGTTGGTTATCTGCTCGAAATGACAAACGATTCAATTTACAGCAAAGATTCTATGGCATCTTTCGAGAATTCGAGAAGATTCTCGGAAGAAAAGGTTGCGACCCAACTGAGAGCTGCATTAGGAATTTGAGGCTGATGCAAAGATGAGAGATACCCAAATGGGAATGAGTAGAGGCGTGAATCTGATAAGGAAGAACGCCGATGTCCTTTTCGTTCTCCTTGGATTTGTCATAATCGCCACCGTATTGTCATACATCCGTTTCTTGAATTTCTATGGTGCTAATTGGGACCTAGGAATCAATATGCAGATGCTTTGGAGCACTCTGCATGGTAAGCTCCTTTATGAATCGGGTGATTACTCCACTTTTGGTCTAAAGTCCTTTTTATTGGTCCATAGCACCTATGTGGCGCTTTTGGTTTCCGTTCTTTATGCAGCTCTTCCTTACGCCACCACTCTATTTGCTTTTCAATCGGTCTGCGTTGCCGCTAGTGGCGTTTTTGTCTTTCTTATCGCGCTTCGGGAGACAGAGAAGAGGTACCTGTCTCTATTAGTGCTTGTTTCTTACCTCTCTAGTTTCATTGTGATTTCATCACTATTGTACGACTATCATTGGGAAGCGATGATTCCTGTAGAAACCCTCGCATTATTCTATCTGTGGGACAAGAGGAATTATAAGCTCTCAATAATCCCCTTTGTCTTTGGTTGTTGTACGCTGGAAGTTTTTCCCTTTCTAGCGGCGGGCTTGGCGATTTATTTCTTTTCACGAGATTTCGACTGGAGGTCTGGCAAGAACTCCATCAAGCGGTTATCCGATAAGAAGGTGTTGATGTCTCTTGTCCTGATACTGTGTTCTGTCCTTGCGTATGGGGTAATCAGGGTGTTGCAGTATTCTGTTCTTCCGAAGCTCGTTAACCAGCCTCATGTTTATACATCAGGTTCGACTGCAGGTTCGTTTATC
>DAHVAI010000354.1 GCA_027314685.1 Nitrososphaerota archaeon
CAAGGGTCGTTGGAAATTCTAGACGCGTGGTGTTCGGTGAGCTATCAGGAAAGAATGGTGCCGCATTTCTAATGAAGGCATTGGGGCTGGAGCCAACCCTGGAAACTAGTCAGAAACTTGCTCACGGCCTGAAGAATCTGCACGTCGGAGATCTGTTTGAATTGGGATTGACAGACAAGATGGAAGCTGAGGCCATCAGCGCGTCTGAAAAAGTTGGTGCGACAACTTCAAGAAAGTGAAAATTTGAAGGAGCGGTGAAGACAGAAGAATGAACTGCTTGGAATGCATGGTGGAAATCAAGATACCAGATGACGCAATTGACGGGGAAATAGTGACTTGCCCTGACTGCGGAACTTCCTTTGAATTGGACATTTCGCAAACGGGTGAGAAGACGATCAAACCTGCCGAATCGGTCGGCGAAGACTGGGGCGAGTAATTCACTCAATGGTCCAACGAATATCGATGGTCTATGATCTCGTTAGGTTAGAGGAAAAGGCAATCATCGAAGCAGCAAAGAAGCGTAGTGACAGAGTAGATCTGAAGATTTTTGATTCAAAGGACTTGTACTTTGATCTTACAGATGATTCGACAGTGCGAGAGACATTCGGCAAAGTCGTTCTTCAACGATGTGCCTCGTATTTTAGGAATCTGCACCTCACTGCAATATTGGAAGGGAAAGGTGCTAGAGTCATTAACGATTTGAACTCTGCATTGATCACCGGAAACAAACTCTTCATGACAATATCCTTGGTTAGGGAAGGCGTACCGACTCCAAGGACAAAGATTGCGTTCACGCAGGACTCTGCTTTGAAAGCCCTCGGTGAGCTCGGATACCCAGCTGTGCTAAAGCCGACTATAGGAAGCTGGGGCCGGCTTGTAGCGCTGCTCAACGATATTGACGCCGCAAAGAGCGTCATAGAGGATAGGGAAGAAATGTACCCGCTTTATCATATTTACTACCTTCAGGAGAAAGTGAACAGGCCGCCGAGAGATATCAGGGCAGTAGTAGTTGGCGATCGCACAGTCGCAGCGATATACAGGATTTCAACAACCGGTGATTGGCGGACGAACACTGCTCGCGGTGGAAAGTCCGAGAATCTCAAGATCACCAAGGAATTGGACGACCTCTGTCTCAAAGCATCTAGACCTTTTGGGAGAGGAATATACGGCGTCGATCTAATGGAATCGGAAGAGCATGGATTACTCGTTCACGAAGTCAACAACACTACTGAATTCAAGAATGTGATGGCACAGAGTGGCGTCGATGTTCCTGGAATGATTGTTGATTATATGATCGAGACTGCGAAAAACTA
>DAHVAI010000355.1 GCA_027314685.1 Nitrososphaerota archaeon
CCCGGGGGCAGGGTCAGACTTGTCTCATAGAATGCAGGCCAGTTGCTCTCGCAGAGACTTGTGTTGCATGTGGTATTTCCACTATTCGCAGTGTCCGTTGAACGGATATACAACGCGAAGCCTGAGGCATTGGTCAAGTAAATCCCTATCGATGGTTTGTACGCAAGCCCTATACTATAAGATGACCCTCCAATAATCTGTCCACCAGACTGCTGCATCGTCGGTGGAATTGCGTACCAGAGGCCCCCGAAATGATACAATCCTTCTCCGTTCAAGCTTCCGGCAGTTGTATCAGAGGAAAAGTAGTAAAGCGGCCAGCCGTTGTACGTTGTTTGCTTACTTCCGTCGGAACGAGTGATCGTAGAGAAGCTGGAAGCGTTAAGATTCGGCGGCAGGCTCAGGCTGCTAGCGTAAAATGGAGGCCATGCGCTTGCGCACGAACCCGTGCACGCGCTCGTGCCATTGCCTGGCATGTCTTTGCCAAACATGTAAAGTGTGAATCCTTTTCCGTCCTCCAGATATTGCCCGAGGGATGAGCTAGATCCAATCTTGACAGTATATTGTTGTGATGCTGATGTTGTCGGTGTGGAAGTGCTTGTCGTGGACGATGTTGTAATAGAGGTGCTTGTCGTGGACGATGTTGTAATAGAGGTGCTTGTCGTGGACGATGTTGTAATAGAGGTGCTCTTCATTGCGTAAAGCGCATATCCTACAGCAGCAATGACAATCACCACTACCACAGCAACCGCGAGAACTGGGGTCGATATTCCTCGTTTTTTCCGATTCACAATGATCAAATTACTAATCTACCTGCTTTGAAAAAATCGTTGACAACATGTATGTCGCTCTAATATTTACACATTGTTCAAAATTCGAGCCTTGTACATGTTTAGATATGCAATTGCTAATGCCTAATCGAATCGAAAACTATTGCAGCGCTTTAAGAAACTTTTACTTTCGAACAGATTTCATGCTTATCGTCCTGGTCGCAAAGCGTATCGCGATGTACACCAGTAAGATAAACAAGTTAAGGGCAAAAAGCTCAAAGAAGGCGTAATCTCCAAAGATTTTAGACTCGACAGAAACACCAACGAATGTCATCACGGCAGCTGTGACCATGATCAAAGGAAGATTTCTTTCTTCCTTTATGGTGGTCAAATCATCGGTGCTTGACACGACTATAGACGCCGTGATGAGAACGACGACCAACGAGATTGCCTCCAGACTAGAAAGAAATAGCACGAGAATGCCAAAGCTCATTCCTAGACTCACAGAGAATGTAAACACACGTGCGTTCAAAGTAAGTTCCTGCTTGCTGCTCACGACATCACTTATCGTTCAGATTTAGACTTATTTATCTGGTCTTCAAGCTTATTCTTAGGAGAGATAACTTCGTTGCAGAGGCAGACCTCAAGCCTGGTCACAAATCGCATCTATAGATTCAGTCTGGGAGTGCTTCTTGGAATATTGGTTGGTAGTGGAATTCTTCTCACTTTTGCAAGTTATATCTCGCCATCTACGGGCGTCGTCACTGGAATACCTAGCTTGATACTTTCGGCCATGACTTATGGCGGACTGATTTTGATCGCTTTCGGATACCTCTACAAACAAAACGGAAAGAAGACGTTTATTGGTGATTTTGCGCTGGGTCTCGGAGTTGGTTTGATAGCGATGTGGTTTGTCAACGCAGGCATAGATAACACAGCAGCCATACCACTGAGCGATTAGTCTTCAGAAACAAGTAATACATTTAGCTCAAAAAATGCGAACTCTCAGAACTCTTTAATCCAAAGTCAGCCAAACACTGAAGGCTGTTCAGAGTAGGCGCCATGATCACATTTCATTTTGATCCAGATGTCATCCTGAATCCGCTCACGGTGGGATTAGCTATTGCAATCTTTGTCATTTCACTCCAAGTATTTGAGAAGCGAAAGACTATGCGCTACATCATGCTATCGATAGCATTTTTCTTTCTTGTTGAGTCAGATTGACTCATTTGTAGAAGCGATGTATTACTTTGGCAACCTGATAACGATCCCGTACACAGGATTGCATCTTTCCCACCTCTTCGATTTCTTTATGTTGGCTGGCTTCGTTTTGGTTCTCGCCAAGAACTAGGACTGACTGAAATGAATCCCAACAACATCCTCTTGCTGGCGTTCTACGTTTGGTCAAAGTCCCGGTGTGCATTTGCGACAACTGCAAAAACGTTTGGGAATATCATTCAGCGTTACAAGATACAACGCCCAAAAACTATGCAAGTATGGCAAGATGGCAA
>DAHVAI010000356.1 GCA_027314685.1 Nitrososphaerota archaeon
GAGTTTTGGAGAAGCTGACGTATTGGCGCGGGCGAAAGATACAAGTGTAGACGGCATGGTGAGACTGGGTGCTCTGAATAGCAAAGGAGGTAAAGTCAGCATTAGACCAAGAAGTGAGTACCCTGATGAGTGGGAACCTTCCGATGATGCTCGCTCGATCTTGTGGAACTGCACTCAGCACTTAGTAAAAAGATATCTTGATGATGGCGAGTCAGGAGCTGCTGAGATTGTTGTGAAGCTCGGCGTTGGGCGAAGTGATGATTCCAAGACTCTAGCCTACCGTTTGTTCGATATTTGTGAAAGGAATGGATGGGCAGAACAGGGACAGGCGTATAATGAATTTGTCACTGCATGGCCGGAAATCCAAAGGAAGGCAACCGGGATAACTGGTGAAGGTCCTCAGAAAGTGCTGACAACGGAGTAATTTTGGGAGGCGAAGTATGGTATTGAAGCCATGGAGGAAAATTGCAATCCCGCATGGGGACGTGGCCGCCGGGCGTTATAAGCAGACAGAGTTCGCTGCTGATCTTGCTCAAGTGATCAAAGGAGATGCGTCACCAGAATATCAGGATGCGGTGGAGTTCTTTAGGAGAACTTACATCACCGATGGTCTCAGAAGACTGCTGAAGACTGCCCTTGAGCGTTTAACAAAGGGTTCTGGCGAACCAGTGGTGAAACTGAAGACGTCTTTTGGAGGAGGTAAGACGCACTCAATGCTCGCTCTCTACCATTTGTTTGGCGGCACAGCTCCTTCAAGACTCCAGGGAATTAAGCAACTGATGAAAGACACTGAAGTTCAAATACTTCCCAGAGTCCGGATCGCTGTTCTTGTTGGAACCGCACTAGATGCGTCTAAACCACACAAGCATCCCGACCTCATAGGGCACGAGGTCAGCACACTGTGGGGAGAACTCGCAGTCCAGATTGGAGGCTCTGAAAGTGCAAATGAAGCTTATGAGTTGGTAAGGGCTGCCGATGAAAAGGGCGTCGCGCCGGGTAGCGACACACTCGTACAGCTGTTTGATGCATATGGACCATGTCTGATACTTATCGATGAACTAGTAGCTTACGCTCGCAACATCTACCACAGACGTGACTTGCCTGCTGGCACTTTCGACAGCAACATGACATTCGTCCATAATCTAACCGAGGCAGTCAAACGAAGCAAGTCGAGCATTGTGGTGGCAAGCATTCCAGCTAGCGATATAGAAATTGGAGGTGAAGGTGGGGCTGAAGCGCTAGCCAGGATAGAGAACACATTTGGCAGATTGGAGGCAATCTGGCAACCGGTTGGCCAGCTTGAGAGTTTCGAGATTGTCCGACGGAGGCTATTCAACAAAATTACTTCTGAGGTTGATAGAGACACCACTTGCTCTGAATTTCACAAGATGTACAGAGAACAGAGCGCGGACTTTCCTACTAGATGCAGAGAAGGAGAATACTTGGTGCGCCTGAAGAATGCTTATCCCATACACCCGGAGTTCTTTGATAGGCTCTATGAAGACTGGGCAACGCTGGAAAGATTCCAAAGAACCAGAG
Source organism: Nitrososphaerota archaeon (assembly GCA_027314685.1). Next base: position 1,540 of record DAHVAI010000356.1, read on the forward strand.
GTGTCCTGAGACTAATGGCGGCCGTAGTTCACGAGCTGTGGTCGAAAAATGATACTGGCTCTTTAATTATGCCTGGCGACCTGCCGCTTTATTCTGCCAAAGTACGCGATGAGCTTACTCGTTATCTTGGCGAACAGTGGTCCATAGTTGTTGACACGGATATAGATGGGGGACAAAGCGGACCATACATCATCGATAAGGATTTTCCACGAATCGGTTCTATCTCCGCTGCACGTCGTGTAGCCCGTACGATGTTTCTTGGAAGTGCTCCAAGCGTGAGGCAGCAGAACGTACGAGGCATTGAAGATGTGAGAATCCGTCTCGGTGTTGCGCGGCCTGACGATAACCTCGCCACTTATGCAGATGCTCTTACAAGGCTTACAGATCGACTTACTTATTTGTACCATGACAACCGACGATACTGGTATGATCTCAGGCCAAACCTGAGACGAACGGTGGAAGACAGGGCGGTTCAGTGGGATGCGGTAGAGGTCGAGCAGGAGCTTGTCCGCCGCTTGCAGCACTTGCATGGCCAACACTCATATGCACGTATCCATGTCACCTCTGAACCTGCGGAGGTACCCGACGACCAAGAGGTCAGACTCGTTGTCCTTAGGCCAGGTGACGTTCATCGTAATGGACTTACATTCCCTGCCCAGGACAGAGCAAAGTTAATACTTGATTCTACAGGAGCCGGCCCAAGGCTGTACAAGAACATGCTGATGTTTCTCGCCCCGGATGGTCAAAATGTCCAAGCATGCCTTCAGGAGATTCGGAGGAATTTAGCTTGGAACAGCGTTGTGAATGATGAAGAGAAGTTGGGCTTGGATAAGGTTCAACTCAGGCAGGCTCAAACTGAATCTGATAGAACGAACAAGACAATCAGCTCGAGGATAGCTGAAACGTATTCATGGATTATTGTTCCTTACCAGGAGGTAATTCCTGATAAAGGCATTTCCGATATAAAGTGGGATACATCTCACCTTCCGAGCGGCCCGGATGATAGTGTCTTTGCCCGCGCCAGTGCTAAAGTCCTCAAGGATCAGCAATTGATCTCACAGTGGTCCCCATTGCTGCTTAAAAAGGAACTCGACGCTTTGTTATGGAAAGAAAGGTCTCATATTGAGGTCAAGCAACTATGGGAATACATGGCATCTTACCTATATCTCCCCCGCCTTGCAAACAAGAACGTTCTTGTCACTACGATCCAGGAGGGGGTTAGGACAGGTGATTTCTTCGCATACGCTGCGGGCATGGACGACAAGGGAAAGTATCTAGGCTTGAGTTACAGAGCAAGTGGTGTGAGAGTCCTGCTCGACGGAACAAGTCTGCTCGTGAAGCCTGAGATTGTCCAAAGTCAATTGACTTCAGTGGGGGGAGCTTACGAGGTCAACAATGGGCATATAGAAGGGGTAGACAAGAGTACGGACGCCACTAAATCGGTTGAAACAAGCCAAGTCGGAGAAGAGGTGATATACAGACGATTCCATGGGTCCGTGACGCTCGACCCTGTGCGTGTTGGTAGGGATGCTGGAAAAATAGCAGAGGAAGTAATTACCCACCTCTCTGCCATCAAGGGAGCATCGGTTAATGTGACTATCGAGATAGAAGCCGATTTGCCAAACGGAGCACCAAAGAAGGTTGTTCAAACAATCACTGAGAATGCTCAGACACTAAAGTTCAAGAACTGCGACTTTGAAAAATCGTGAGTCTGCTTTCTGAGTCGCACCCATATATCCTTTGGCCAAATCAATGCGCTGACCTGATCCCATTCAGAAAATAGCCAGGTTTTGTAAAATATCCTACAATCAAATTTCAGTATCAATGGTCTTACCCAGATTATGAGTGCCAGAGAAATTGTCAGAAGGCAGGATATAGTTCACTTCAGTCCAAGCCATTGCTCAGAGAAGTTATCTCAATCGATTCAGCAGGAAACAGCGCCTGAAGTGAACCTTTATCTGCTCACTATGATTTGAAATTACTCATATACTCCAGGATGTGATACAGTATGCTTTACCTTCTTAATCAGGGGAAATAGGTCAAACACCCAAAGTCAAAGGTCCCGATTAAAGTGTGGCTGCACATGGCAATAGACTACTTTTTGAATTATGCTTTTCCCACATCTAGATTAGACCGTTTAGGATACTGACAGGCATATATTTATTAGACTTTTAGAATATGACGATTGCAGCTAAAGAGCCAAATTTCTCTTCCAACATACCACCGGGAATGAGTGACAGATACTCTAGCAAGGAGGAAAGTTAACAATTGCAGAGAAGAAGGAGACGAAGCACCAATCATTCAGATCTGTTTGTTCTGTTTCACCACCAGAACACACCATTTGATTGCCTCCCAGCCTGTGTAAAGATGGTCATTGATGGTTTAGTCAAATCACGCCTTTCTGTTAGGCAAATTAAAGAAGCTTTGCAGACTGACGAAGGAGGAACCGACACTGTTACCCCACAGGGATTCACCATCAAAGAACGTCTGAATAACCTGATTGCCAATCACAGACTTCCAATTAGAGCCTTTGAGCAGATTACGGGGGGCATAGATATCAAGCGCCTGGAGGCGATGCCAAGGTCAGGGAAATATCCTATAGCCAGCTTGCTTGTGAATACTGGCGGTGACCGGATTAAGGTTCTGTGTACGTACGATACGGGAGCATTGTATCATGAAATAGTGATTATCAAGGTCGATATCGAGATGAATCTTGTTTATGCTTTGGATCCAAATTGTAGCCAGAGAGATGGGTTGGACAGTCTGACAAAGTATTCATACAAAAACCCACCTAGCACCACCATAGAAATTCCACAATTCATTCGGTACTGGAGAGCCGCAGAGAGACGAACGATTTACTTCGAGCCCAAGGAAACGTTTAAATCCATGGAGCAGTCAACATTGAAGGTTACAGACGAGGGGGGGCGAGAGTGAAAATATTGCCGGGGT
>DAHVAI010000360.1 GCA_027314685.1 Nitrososphaerota archaeon
GTCCCAGTTCCTATTTCAAGAACAGTTTCTTCGCTTGTAATACTTGCTGCTTTGACAAACTTCTCGGCAATTGCCTCCGACACAAGCATGTGCTGTCCGTGCATTCTGATCTTCGAATGGGCTCGAAGACTACTCCGTCTCAGAAGATCCACCGGGAGGAGTCAATGACCAGTGAAAATAGTGACTCGTGATTCTCCAGAAAGCTCTTCGATGATGCGTTTTGCGATCAACTTCGCAGGATCTCTAATCCCGATTCTCTTTTCCAAATCTCCGAAGCTCTCGAACCTCTTTTTCTCGCGCTCGGTAATGATTTCACGCATGAAGGTTTTCCCAATGCCGGGGATCAATTCTAAGGCGTGTAAGCGCGGTGTAATTGGCTGGAGTTCGTTGAAATAGTCGACGTAATGTTTTTCGTTTTGGTTGATCATTGATCCGAGCACGTTTAGTAGTTCATTCTTTGCATCGCTTGTCAGTTCGTCGTAGTTTAGTTTGCCAAGTACGCTTACAACGCTGTTTCTGTTTTCCTTTCCAATGGCTATGCGTTCGCCAATCTTGAAATTAGCTTCTTGGGAAGCGAGTATTTCCAGTAACGTCAGACGGTCCTCGCCTATAGCTTGAACCAACGGCCCTTCGCGTTCTCGAATTATGACAGATTTCCCATTATGGATGTAGTCTAACACATAGGCAAATTCCTCGTACTTCTTGGTAGAGACACTTCCAGAATACACGGAAATTCACCTGTAAGAGGTTGAAGGCAAGAATCTCTAGGTTATGGTTTCGAAGGACTCAGGGTAGTCTATATCAGATCACTCTAGAAGCCAGCTAGTCATAAAGAGCTTTAAGTATCTTCTCGACTGTACTTCCTGGGATTAGCTTTCGCCATCCGGCGGTGAAAACCCTCAATTCCTCTTGAGACTTCGGCATTATATTTATCAGCTCTGTAGCTTCTTCTACTGTGAGACCACATTCATCAGTAAGTATCTTTCTTACCTTTTTTGCTTTATCTGGTTCGATCTTTGAGAACTTCAACAAATAGTCCATAGTTCTCTTTTGGATTTGGTCGGTCTTCTCAGGGTCAATCTTTGACAAAATCTCTTTTGCTTCTGGGACTGATATTATTCTAGCCTTCTTTGCAACTTGCTGCTGAGTTTGCTCGGTCATCTTTTCAAACACCTTGATTGTACTATTCTAAACTCTTAAACTGCAAGCGGTCTAATGTGTTCAAATCTAGAAATTACTTGTTTTGTCTTATCTCCGACCGGTACGTCGATAACCACGCTTCTTCGCCGGACTTCTCCAATGCTTCCGACGCTCCCTTGGAATCTACGGTGCGGCATACCTTTAGTCTGCCTGGAGTCAACATCTATCACGACTCTATCCCCTACTTTGTACTCTCTCAAGAGTGCACCAAGTGGGGAGCGTGGTTTTGCTCTGAATCTGGCTCTCGTCTTCCTTCTATAACCACGAGACTTCGGCATATGGAATACTTCCATTCATCTAGGAAGGACGCGCTTTAAATGCTTCTCCTACGTGCATGTGTACAGGCAATCTAATAAGAGAAAAACATCGACTTCAATCCCATGAGCGGCGTGGCTGTGCTATACTCTGGTGGCAAAGACAGCACGTTCACCATAGACATCTTGAAACGTAGAGGAATGCAAATATCTTGTCTTATCACTGTTTTTTCCGAGAATGCAGATAGCTATATGCTTCACACTTCAAACATAAACTTGGTGAAGTTATCGGCGAAAGCTCTACGGATACCTATAGTTTTAGGGCAAACTCAAGGTAGAAAAGAAGATGAACTTGAGGATATCGAGAGAACTGTGGCGATAGCTCAGAGCAGATATGATTTTGATGCGATTGGTTGCGGCGGCATTTCAAGCGTCTATCAGAAGACAAGAATACAAAGAATTGCAGAAAATCGAGGACTGGGAGTAATTTGTCCGCTCTGGGGCATTGATCAGAAGAAGTACCTCAAAGAACTTCTGGAATCAAAATACGATTTCATTCTTACTTCGGTTTCAGCGGCTGGCCTCGACGATTCTTGGTTGGGAAAAAGAATAGACAAGAATCGAATTCTCGAGCTCACTCGTCTTTCTGACAAGTATGGGTTCAATCCTGCCCTCGAAGGAGGCGAAGGGGAAACCATTGTGCTCGATTGTCCAATATTCAAACAAGACCGTCTCAAAATCTTGGAAAGCAAGACTGTCTGGAATGGATATAATGGAAGTTTCATCATTACTCGAGCATGCTTGGATAAGAAGTGATCATTACAGCTTTAAATCGATGGTATTCGACAAGTAAGAAAACCAAATGCTAGAGAAACTCAAGGATGGGCTTCAGAATGCTGTCAACAAGCTCATCGGATCTCCGACTGTGGATGAGAAAGAGATCGAGGAATTTGCAAAAGATATTCAACGAACTCTATTGCCGAGTGATGTTAATCTCAAGATAGTGCTGGAAGTATCACAAAAAATCAAGAAGAGGGCTCTGGAAGAAAAGCCCCCACCGGGTTTGCCTAGAAAGGATCACATCGTGAAGATACTTTACGAGGAGTTTGCAACGATACTGGGCGACGAAGGAAAACTCGATTTTCCTACAAATAGGCCGAACGTAGTAATGCTAGTTGGAATACAAGGTAGTGGCAAGACAACTACGATAGGAAAACTTGCAAGACTCTTAGCAAAAAAGGGATATCGCGTGGGGGTTGTCGCTGCTGACACCTTCAGGCCTGGAGCCGTGACACAATTGAAGACAATTTGCTCGACCATCAGTGTCCCAGTCTTCTCTTTGGATCAAGAAGATGATTCTGCGAAAGTAGCAGAGGTAGGTGTCAATTACTTCAAGGATCATAATTCAAACGTGATTCTAGTAGATACCGCAGGGCGTCATAAGGAAGAACGCGGTTTGCTCGATGAGATGAAGAAGATTTCCAAGGTAATCTCACCAGACATGTCATTTCTCGTTATTGATGGTACCATAGGGCAAGCCGCCTACACACAAGCATCGGCATTCCACGGATCTGTGCCTGTTGGGGGGATTATCATAACGAAACTAGATGGTGCAGCCAAAGGAGGAGGCGCACTGGCTGCAGCGGCCGCGACTGGCGCGCGGATATTCTTCATAGGGGTTGGTGAACGAATTGATGATCTTGAAACCTTCAGCCCTACTAGATTCGTTGGGCGCTTGCTTGGAATGGGAGATCTCCAAGGGCTCTTAGAAAGAGCTAAAGAGTTGGAACAGGTAGCTGACGAAAAGCAAATCAAACGTATGATGTCAGGAAAGCTTACGATGAACGATTTTCTCGTACAGATAGAATCTGTGAAAAAAATGGGATCTCTCAGAAAAATACTCGAGGCGATTCCAGGATTTTCCCAAGTGAATTTGGACTCTCAGAACATTGAACAGATTGAGGCAAAGATGCCTTATTGGCGTGCAATGATTCAGGCTATGACACCGACAGAACGCGAAGATCCTGATGTGCTTAACTCGCAAAGATTGAGGCGAATCGCTCGTGGTGCTGGAGTAACAGACCGAGATGTCAAGGATCTGCTAAATCGCTACAAGCAGGCAAAAACCATGATGAAAGCAAGCAAGGGCAGACAATTCCGTCAAATGATGCGCCAAATGAGCGCGCAAAAGTAGAAATCATTTCGAGTCAAAAAGTTATTGGAGTATGTATGAGATGAGTCTCTCGCTCTCTGAAATGAGTTTGTGTATATATTGCAGTTCAAGAGAGGGTGTCAAGGCTCGTTCTGAGAAGATTTGCTATCTCTGCAATGGTTTGTTTGAGCGAATCTCGGAAATTTCAAAGGAGGTTGTCGATAAGCTGAGCGATTACCAGTATGAAACGTTCCTTGTAGGAGTGACAATGCCCTCTAATGTTCTGGATAACGAGGACGAGTTCAGGGCACGCCTTAGGATAAAGGGTAAGGAGAGCATCAAGTCTCATTTCAACAGCATACTTACAAAGAAGATCGCGACCTTGACTAGAAAGAAAGTTGACTATTCTATGCCTGACGTTACTGTACTGCTTTCTCCGTCAATCAATTCTGTTTCATTAAGCTCAAGATCGGTTTGGCTTTCTGCACGTTACAAGAAATTCAAACGTGGCCTATCTCAAAGATCTACGAATTGTCATGTTTGTAATGGTCTTGGTTGCGCGGAGTGTAACTATGGGGGTAGATCCCGCTTGAACGTAGAAGCCCTCGCAACTTCCCTTTTTTGCCAAAAATTTAAGGGGGAGACTTGCAATTTTGTATGGTTAGGCAGCGAGGATGAAAACAGCCTGGTCGGAGGTTCAGGAAGGCCCTTCTTTGTTGAAGTTATACAACCTAGGCGAAGATTCGCAGGCACGATAATTTCCAAACAAGGAAAGTTGGCATTGGACTCTGAAGGACTGCAGATAGTCAGGATTAAGCGCCTAGAAAGGAAATTCTCAGAAGTACCATTGTTCGACATTAGCTGCAAAGTGAATCTGAAGAGCGAGGGAGCGACGCAAATGTCAGAACTGAAAAAAGATGAAATTGAAAAGAATTTCTCTGACTGCATTGTGAATGTGCGCCTAAATAGAAAGTACAGAGTAGTTCAGAGATTCATTAAATCTGTGAGAGTGCGTGTAAATGAAAACGGAACGGCCGAGCTCGTAATCGAATGTGAAGGAGGTATTCCGATCAAGAAGTTAGTCAACGGCCAAGATAACACTGTTGAACCAAATCTTTCTCATCTTATCAAACATTATTATATCGATCCTGAAAAACCATTTGACATCTTGAATGTTGAACTAAGAAAACATGACATCAGAGGCATCCGAGGTAATAGATACCCTTCGACGACAGATTCGGACGATTCCGACGACTATTCTGAAGGATTGATATAGTGGACCCATCTGCAACGCATGGTGATTCTCATCAGCAAGACTACGAAATAGTCTCAGACGGCTCTTCCTTGCTCATAGCGCATACGCCTGAACGCATCATCGGGTCATCCAAGATTGGAAGGGTAATCTTAAATTCTTTGGGTTTTCCAATTCTTACTTTGTAACCATGTTCCACAGTTCGTTCCCTGAAATTAGCGCCGGTTTGGGGACCTCTGAGTTTATATGTAAGCCTGAGTAAATATTCCATCTTTAGCTGGTTGAGAGTCGTGGAGTCAAAAAATGAGAGTCTGCCTTCTGAAGAAGGCAATGAGGCCCAAAAAAGTGATTTTCAATCTCTCCTCTCGCAAGTTGACAGATTAGAAAGTGAGCTAGAGATTGAACGCAAGAATAACGCAGAGCAGATCATTCGAATGAAGTACCTGCAGGCAGATCTGATTAATCTTCAGCGGCAATCAGACAGGCTTGTCTCTGAAGCACGAAATGAAGCGAGAATGTATTGGATAATTGAGATTATCTCGATCAAAGAGGATTTGGAACGTGCCATAAAGTCTTCTAATGAGAAATCTGTTCTTATTGACGGACTCAAACTTCTGCTGACCAGAATTGAAAACAAATTAAATTCAGAAGGGGTGGAAGAGATAAACGCAGATCTAGGCACTATGTTTGATCCGAAGTTTCATGACGCTGTCTCTTTTCAAGAAAGTGAGGATAAACTGGAAGGGAGTATTGTGGAAGTAATTGCTCCCGGTTACATTGTATCCGGAAAAGTGATAAGGCCAACACTCGTTGAAATCGCCCGAAAAAGCAGCGCGACAAGCTCAGGAAAGAAAGAGAAGAATCAAGATTCCTGGAAGTTGTAGTTATGGTGAGAGAATAAGATGACAAAGATAATCGGAATAGACCTTGGAACGAGTAACTCTGCGGCAGCTGTAATGATGGGTGGAAGGCCAACAATTGTGCCAAGCGCAGAAGGTACGAGCGTAGGCGGTAAAGCTTTCCCATCATACGTTGCCTTCACGAAAGAAGGTGCGCTCCTAATCGGGGAACCTGCCAGGAGGCAAGCAGTCTCAAATCCTGACGGGACAATCATGGCAATAAAGCGAAAGATGGGTACTGATTACAAAGTGAAAATCTACGGCAAGGAATTCACTCCGCAACAGATTTCTGCGTTCATATTACAGAAGATCAAAGCTGATGCGGAGGCCTTTCTCGGAGAGCAGGTTACGAAAGCGGTAATCACAGTTCCTGCGTACTTTAATGACAACCAACGGCAAGCTACCAAAGATGCCGGGGCAATTGCTGGATTAGAAGTAGTGCGAATCATAAACGAGCCTACCGCAGCGTCACTTGCCTATGGACTAGACAAAGCTGGGAAAGATCAGAAAATAATGGTTTTCGATCTTGGCGGTGGAACCCTCGATGTAACAATCATGGAGTTTGGTGGAGGCGTTTTCGAGGTCAAGTCTACCAGCGGCGATACACAACTCGGAGGCACTGATATGGATAACATCTTGATGGATTACGTTGTTTCGCAGTTCAGATCGCAAACCGGAATAGATCTGAAAAACGATAAAGTGGCGGTTCAGCGAGTACGCGAAGCTTCAGAAAAAGCGAAGATAGAACTGTCAACGACTGTAACCACAGAGATCAATCTACCTTTCATTGCTTCTGATTCTTCTGGACCAAAGAACCTCGCATTGACTCTCACCCGAGCTAAATTGGAAGAATTGATTTCGCCAGTGATTGAACGTTGTAGGCATCCTATGACTCAAGCTTTGGAAGATGCGAAACTCGAACCCAACCAAGTAGATAAGATAATCTTGGTAGGCGGGCCGACAAGGATGCCTATTGTCAGAAATTTTGTCGAAAGGATACTCGGCAAGACAGCGGAAAGGGGTGTCGACCCAATGGAATGCGTTGCGATGGGCGCAGCAATTCAAGGCGCAGTCTTAACTGGAGAGGTCACAGATATTCTGCTCCTTGATGTGACGCCGCTATCTCTTGGCGTTGAGACCATGGGCGGCATTTTCACAAAGATAACGGAACGAAATACTACCATACCTACAAAGAAAAGTCAGA